>NZ_RCNY01000055.1:0-2844 GCF_004307635.1 Pseudomonas sp. Sample_22 | reverse complement strand
TTCACCTACACCGTGCGCGATGCCGACGGCGATGAAAGCACCACCACCATCACCATCGACGTCTACAACAGCTGCCTGCAAGCGGTCAGCGACGCTGACGTCACCGTCTACGAAAAAGCCCTCGACCTGAACAAGGACGGCCAGGACCTGGCGGCCGGCACCGTCACCGGCAGCGATCCAGCCAACGCCGGTGAAACCGCGTCCGGCACGCTGGTCGGCTCGGTCAGCGGCGCGACTGGCGCGATCAGCTACACCCTGGTCGGCAGCGCCAACGGCAACTTTGGGCAAATCCTGCTCAACCCCAACGGCACGTATACCTACACCTTGACCTCGGCACCGAAAACAACACCGGGCGCCAACGATGGCCCCAACTCCCTGAGCGACACCTTTACCTACAAGGCCACCGATGCGCTGGGCAACACCACCACCAGCACTATCGTGGTCAACATCGTCGACGACGTGCCCAAGGCTGTGGCTTCGGAGCGTTCGGTGGCAGCAGTCGAGATTGACTCCAACCTGCTGCTGGTGATCGATGTCTCCGGCAGCATGGTCGACCCCTCCGGCGTAACGGGGCTGTCGAGGCTGGATCTGGCCAAGCAGGCGATCAGTGCCTTGCTCGACAAATACGACGACCTCGGCGACGTCAAAGTGCAGATTGTCACGTTCAGCAGCAATGCCATCGACAAGTCGTCGGTGTGGGTTGACGTGGCGACCGCCAAGGCAATCGTCGCTGGTCTGACGGCGGGCGGCGGCACCAACTACGACGCGGCGGTGGCCGTGGCACAAACTGCATTTGAGACCAACGGCAAGCTGACGGGCGCACAGAATGTCGGCTACTTCTTCTCTGACGGCAAACCCAATGAAGGTTCGATCGAGACGCAGGACGAGGCGCTCTGGAAGGCATTTCTTACCGAGAATCAAATCAAGAACTACGCGATCGGCCTGGGCGCAAACGTCGACAATGATGCCCTCGATCCGCTGGCATATGACGGCACTGGCACGGGGACCAATAACAACGCCGTGATTGTCACTGACCTAGGCCAACTCAACTCGGTGCTTTCGGGCACGGTGATGGGCGCACCGGTCACCGGTTCACTGCTGGGCGAGGGTGGGGCGTTTGGTGCAGATGGCGGCTTCATAAAAACCATCACCGTCGATGGCACCACGTACACCTACGATCCGAAAGGCAACAGCAACCAGGGCTCGCTGAATTTCAGCGGCGGCGCCAATCACGGTACGTTCAATACGACCAACAACACCCTGAGTATCGCCACCAACAACAAGGGCACGCTGGTGGTGAATCTCGATACCGGTGAATACAACTACGTATCGCAGAAAACTACCTCGGTGGTGCTCACGGAAAACATCGGCTTCACCCTCAGCGACAACGACGGCGATCTCGCCAGCTCGACACTGGTAGTCAAAGTCATTCCGAACGCAGCGCCGGTGGCCACTGATGATCACATCATCACTAACGTGCTTTCAGGCAGCGTGACGGTGCCGGCTGAATTACTGCTGGCCAACGACACCGACGCCGATGGCGACCCGCTCAAGGCCTCGCCAACCACGTTCAATACGGGCTGGGTCGCCAAAGGTGCTGACTTCACCGGCAGCGGCGCGATTGATTTCTCCGGCAGCGGCGTCAAGCCGAGCAACCAGAGCCTGAGCAACGTGCGCGGCGCGTTCGCAGCCAATACCGCCTCGATGACGGCCCTGTTGGTGATCAGTGGTTATCTGGGGCCGGTCACTGCTGCCAACGTTAACGATGAGGACCGCATCACCGTCAACCTCAAGCAGGGCGAGACCCTCAACCTTGACCACAATCTGGCTGCCGGCCATATCACTATGGAGTACTCGATCAACGGCGGTGCCTGGATTGCCCTCGGCGATGGCCAGACCATCACGGCGACGTCGGACGGCGTCTATCAGATCCATGTGACCAACATCACCAACACCGGTGGCGGCAGCGGTGCGGGCAACTCGGAAAGCTATCAGCTGACCATGAAGCTCGATTATTCCGGTGCCCACGACACTGCACCGGACTATCACGGCACCTACACTGCCAGCGATAACCATGGTGGCAGCGACAGCGCCAACCTGACCATCAGCTATCAGGACGGTCATACCCTCACCGGGACCACGGGCAACGACACTCTGGTAGCAGGCAACGGCGACAACATCATCAATGCCGGTGACGGCAATGACATCCTCACCGCAGGCACCGGCAACAACACGCTGCATGGCGACGCGGGCAATGACTTGTTGTTCAGTGGCACGGGCAACGACCTGCTCGATGGCGGCATCGGTAACGACACCGCGAGCTACGCCCATGCCACCACTGGCGTTACGGTCAACCTGGGCCAGAGTGGGCCGCAAAACACCTTGGGCGCCGGCACCGACACCCTGACTGCCATCGAAAACCTCGTCGGCTCCGATTTCAACGACAACCTTACCGGCGACAACAACAGCAACATCATTACCGGCGGCCTGGGCAATGACGTGCTCAAGGGCGAGGGTGGCGATGACTTCCTGATCGGCGGACTGGGCAACAATACGCTGACCGGCGGCAGCGGCGCCGACACGTTCCAATGGCTCAAAGGCAACAGTGGCCACGATGTGATCACCGACTTTACGCCGGGCACCGACAAACTCGACCTGTCGCAGCTGCTGCAAGGGGAGAATGGCAGCGCCGCGTCGCTCGATGACTACCTGCACTTCACTGTCAGCGGCAGCGGCGCGTCACTGGTCACCAGCATCGACGTCAGCGGCATGGCCGGCGCGGCGCCGAACCAGACCATTGACCTGGCGGGCGTCAACCTGGCCAGCCATTACGGTGTTACGCCG
>NZ_RCNY01000076.1:0-57862 GCF_004307635.1 Pseudomonas sp. Sample_22 | reverse complement strand
TTTTAGCGAAAAACATCTCGCGAAAGCTTGACCGTGAACAGAGTATCTACAGGTTGTCCACAGATTGTGCCAACTGCGTCAGTACCAGCGCGCTTCACCTGGTGGGCGCTTCTTGAAGCGCTTCATGCTCCACATGTACTGGCTCGGATAAGCCCGCACATAGCGCTCGACGACCTGGCTCATGGCCGCGCAGGACTCTGCGGTGTCGGTGCTGTACATGGCCTCCGGCGCAGCTTCGAGGATCACTTTGTAACCCGAACCATCCGGCAGCCGCAGCGCATGCAGGAAAACGCCGACCGCTTTGCCGCCTGCGAGCATGTTCGGTACAAACTTGCTGGTCAGCGCCTGGGTGGCGAAGAACGGCACGAAGATCCCGGCGGATTCGGCCGGTTCCGGGTCAGCCGGAATGCCCACCGCACCACCTTTGCGCACTTCCTTGATGACGCTGAGGATGCCTTCCTTGGTCGAAGCGGCAACCTTGTTGCCCAATTGCACTCGCTGCTTTTGCAGCAATTCGTCCACCGCCTTCAATTTTGGCGGCCGATAGAAAATGATCGGCTTGCACTGGCTGCAATAGAAGTGGTTGAGCACTTCCCAGTTACCCAGATGGCTGGTGATGCCAACCACGCCCTTGCCCGACGCCAATGCGTCCTTCAAAACATCCAGCCCTTCTACCTCGCGCACCAGATCGATCGAGCGCTGGGCCGGCCAGATCCAGGCGCAGGCGCTTTCAGTCAGGGATTTGCCGATGTCTTTCAGGCTTTGGCCGACCAGCCGCTCACGTTCGGCGGGGTCCATGTCCGGAAAGCACTTGGCGAGGTTGATCCGTACGACATCGCGGGAGCGGTTCGGGGTTTTCCACATGACCCAGCCGATCGCCGAGCCCACGGCCTGCACGGCCCGCCACGGGAGCAGGGCAAACAGCCGCAGAGCGCCTACCAGCAAGGCGCCTTTAAACTTATCCACAGGTCACTCCTGATTTTGTGCTGTGCGCGAGGCGGTCATTCTAACCGCCGTTCGCCAGCATCGCGTAACGATCGCAATCCTTGGTGTGGTCCATGACCATGCCGCTGGCCTGCATCAAGGCGTAGCAAATGGTCGGCCCGACAAAGGTGAAACCGGCTTTTTTCAGGCCTTTGCTCATTTCCACGGCGGTCGGCGTCACGGCGGGGACTTCACTGCGATCCCTGAAATGGTTGATCACGGGCTTGCCTCCGACAAAGGACCAGAGAAACTCCACCGGGTCCTCCAGCGCCAGCCAGGCCTGGGCGTTGCGCCGGGCCGCATTGAGTTTGAGGCGATTGCGAATGATCCCCGGATCGAGCATCAATTCATCGATTTCCGCGTCGCTCATCTGCGCCACGCGCTGCACGTCAAAACCGAACATCACCTGTCGGTAATGCTCGCGTTTGCGCAGCACGGTGATCCAGGAAAGGCCGGCCTGGAACCCTTCGAGCAAAAGCAACTCGAACAAACCCTGCGCATCGCGTAGCGGCGTGCCCCACTCCTGATCGTGATAAGCCATGTACAGCGGATCTTCGGAACACCAAAAGCAGCGTGGCATAAGGCTCCAGGGGGCGTGCGCAGCAATGAATCGGGTATACTCCCGCTCTTTAAATCGCAGCCCAAGAAACAGGTGAATTTCGTGAGCCAGCCTACGCCAGCCGTGCGTACCTTCCAAGACTTGATCCTCGCCCTCCAGCAATACTGGGCCGAGCAAGGTTGTGTGGTACTTCAGCCCTACGATATGGAAGTAGGCGCCGGCACTTTCCACACCGCAACATTCCTGCGCGCCATTGGCCCGGAAACCTGGAACGCCGCCTACGTACAGCCAAGCCGTCGCCCGACTGACGGCCGCTACGGCGAAAACCCGAACCGTCTGCAGCACTACTACCAGTTCCAGGTGGTCCTGAAGCCGAACCCGGACAACTTCCAGGAACTGTACCTGGGCTCCCTCAAGCACGTCGGCCTGGACCCGCTGGTCCACGACATCCGTTTCGTTGAAGACAACTGGGAATCGCCGACCCTCGGCGCCTGGGGTCTGGGCTGGGAAGTCTGGCTCAACGGCATGGAAGTGACCCAGTTCACTTACTTCCAGCAAGCGGGCGGCATCGAATGCTACCCGGTGACCGGCGAGATCACCTACGGTCTCGAACGTCTGGCCATGTACCTGCAAGGCGTGGACTCGGTCTATGACCTGGTCTGGGCTGACGGTCCGTTCGGCAAGGTGACCTACGGCGACGTGTTCCACCAGAACGAAGTGGAACAGTCGACCTACAACTTCGAACACGCCAACGTCGAGAAGCTGTTCGAGCTGTTCGATTTCTACGAAAGCGAAGCCAAGCGCCTGATCGAGCTCGACCAGCCGCTGCCGTTGCCGAGCTACGAAATGGTGTTGAAGGCTTCCCATACCTTCAACCTGCTGGATGCGCGCCGGGCCATCTCGGTGACCGCGCGTCAGCAATACATTCTGCGTGTGCGCACCCTGGCGCGTTCCGTTGCGCAAGCCTACCTGCTGGCTCGCGCCAAGCTGGGCTTCCCGATGGCGACCCCGGACCTGCGTGACGAAGTACTGGCCAAGCTGGAGGCTGCACAATGAGTGCTCTGGATTTTCTGGTTGAACTGGGCACCGAAGAACTGCCACCCAAGGCCCTGAACACCTTGGCCGAGGCGTTCCTCGCCGGTATCGACAAGGGCTTGCAAGCTGCCGGCCTGAACTACGAGACCAAAACCGTTTACGCCGCGCCACGTCGCCTGGCGGTGCTGATCACCTCGCTGGCCACCCAGCAGCCGGATCGCAGCATCAACCTCGATGGCCCGCCACGTCAGGCCGCATTCGATGCCGAAGGCAACCCGACTCAGGCAGCACTGGGTTTTGCCAAGAAGTGTGGCGTCGACCTGAGCGAAATCGATCAGAGCGGCCCGAAACTGCGTTACAGCCAAAGCATCGCCGGCAAGCCGACCGCGAGCCTGCTGCCGACCATCGTCGAAGATTCCCTGAACGACCTGCCGATCCCGAAACGCATGCGTTGGGGCGCGCGCAAGGAAGAATTCGTTCGTCCGACCCAATGGCTGGTGATGCTGCTCGGTGACCAGGTCATCGATTGCACCATCCTCGCCCAGAAGGCCGGTCGCGACTCTCGCGGTCACCGCTTCCATCACCCGCAAAGCGTGCGCATCGGTTCGCCGTCCAGCTACCTGGCCGACCTGCGTGCCGCCTTCGTGCTGGCCGACGCCAACGAGCGTCGCGAGATCATCAGCAAGCGCACCGAAGAGCTGGCCACCCGTCAGGAAGGCACGGCAATCGTTCCGCCAGCCCTGCTCGACGAAGTGACTGCGCTGGTCGAATGGCCGGTGCCGCTGGTGTGCTCGTTCGAAGAGCGCTTCCTCGATGTGCCGCAAGAAGCGCTGATCACCACCATGCAGGACAACCAGAAGTACTTCTGCCTGCTGGATGCCGACGGCAAGTTGCTGCCTCGTTTCATTACCGTGGCCAACATCGAAAGCAAGGATCCGCAGCAGATCATCGCCGGTAACGAGAAAGTGGTTCGCCCACGCCTGACCGACGCCGAGTTCTTCTTCAAGCAAGACAAGAAGCAGAAACTCGAAGACTTCAACCTGCGCCTGCAGAACGTGGTGTTCCAGGAAAAGCTCGGCAGCGTCTATGACAAGGCCGAACGTGTTTCCAAACTCGCCGCTTACATCGCAGCTCGCATTGGCGGCAACGCCTCCTGGGCTGCCCGTGCAGGCCTGCTGTCGAAGTGTGACCTTGCTACCGAAATGGTCGGCGAGTTCCCGGAGATGCAAGGTGTCGCCGGTTACTACTACGCCCTCAACGACGGCGAGCCGCAAGACGTCGCACTGGCGCTGAACGAGCAATACATGCCGCGCGGTGCCGGCGCTGAATTGCCGTCCACACTGACCGGTGCGGCCGTGGCAATTGCCGACAAGCTCGACACGCTGGTGGGCATTTTCGGTATCGGCATGCTGCCAACAGGCAGCAAAGACCCGTACGCACTGCGCCGTGCTGCGCTGGGCGTGCTGCGTATCCTGATCGAGAAAAAACTCGATCTGGACCTGAACGACGCCGTGGCTTTCGCCGTGACCGCGTTCGGTGCCAAGGTCAAGGCTGCCGGTCTGAACGATTCGGTGCTGGAGTTCATCTTCGATCGCCTGCGTGCACGTTACGAAGACGAAGGCGTCGATGTCGCAACCTATCTGTCGGTACGTGCCCTGAAGCCGGGTTCGGCCCTGGACTTCGATCAGCGTGTGCAAGCCGTGCAAGCCTTCCGTCAATTGCCGGAAGCCGCGGCCCTGGCGGCGGTGAACAAGCGTGTGTCGAACTTGCTGAGCAAGGTCGAAGGCTCCGTTCCTACCGTGGTGGAGGCCAAGTACTTCGACAACGCCAACGAGTTCTCCCTGTACTCGGCGATCCAGCAGGCAGACCAGGCTGTCCAGCCGATGGCTGCGGCCCGTCAGTACAGCGAATCACTGGCACGTCTGGCGGCGTTGCGTGAGCCGGTGGATGCGTTCTTCGAAGCCGTGATGGTCAACGCTGACGACGCCAACGTGCGCGCCAACCGTTACGCATTGCTGGCGCGCCTGCGCGGCTTGTTCCTCGGCGTTGCCGATATTTCGCTGCTGGGCTGAGGGGCTGCTGTTGAAACTGCTGATTCTCGATCGCGACGGAGTGATCAATTACGACTCCGACGCTTACATCAAGTCGGTGCAGGAGTGGATTCCACTTCCCGGTTCGATCGAAGCCATTGCGCAGTTGAGCAAGGCCGGCTGGACGGTAGCGGTTGCTACCAACCAGTCCGGCATCGCTCGCGGCTATTACGACATCGCCACCCTGGATGCCATGCACGAGCGCTTGCGCTCGCTGGTGGCGGAGCAGGGCGGTGAAGTCGGCCTGATCGTCTACTGCCCGCACGGGCCGGACGAAGGCTGCGATTGCCGCAAGCCAAAACCCGGGATGCTCAAAAGCATCGCCGCACATTACAACGTATCGCTGACCAATCTCTGGTTCGTCGGCGATAGTCTCGGTGACCTGGAAGCCGCCAAAGCCGTCGATTCACAGCCAGTTTTGGTAAAGACCGGGAAAGGCGCAAAGACGCAGGGCTTGACCCTTCCGGTAGGCACATTGATTTTTGACGATCTGGCGGCGATTGCCGCAGAACTTATCCACAATTAGAGTGCTTCTGATATTTCCTGATAAAGGATTGGTCAGGAGTGCGATTTATACAGGCGGGTATTGCCCGCAACGGTAAACGTCACCATGTCGATATTGCAGGCCATCAGAACCTTTCTCTTTTACCTGCTGCTGGGCACCAGCTCTCTGCTGTGGTGCAGCCTGAGTTTTTTTATCGCGCCCTTTTTGCCGTTCAAGGCGCGTTATCGCTTCATCAACGTTTATTGGTGCCGCTGCGCCTTGTGGTTGAGCAAGGTATTCCTGGGCATTCGTTACGAAGTGAAGGGCGCACACAACGTGCCGGATCGTCCCTGCGTAATTCAATCGAATCACCAGAGCACTTGGGAGACGTTTTTTCTCTCCGCTTATTTCTCGCCACTGAGCCAGGTACTCAAGCGTGAACTGCTCTATGTGCCATTTTTCGGTTGGGCCATGGCCATGTTGCGTCCGATCGCCATCGACCGCGACAACCCGAAAGCCGCCCTCAAGCACGTGGCCAAGAAGGGCGACGAACTGCTCAAGGACAACGTCTGGGTACTGATCTTCCCTGAAGGCACACGCGTTCCCTACGGCACCATCGGCAAGTTCTCCCGGGGCGGGACTGCGTTGGCGGTCAACGCCGACCTGCCGGTGCTGCCGATTGCGCACAATGCCGGCAAGTTCTGGCCGAAAGCCGGTTGGGCGAAGAAGCCCGGCGTGATTACCGTGATCATCGGCGAACCAATGTATGCCGAAGGCAGCGGGCCACGCGCCATTGCTGATTTAAACGATCGGGTGCAGGCCTGGAACGAGCAAATGCAAAGGGAAATGGGCTCACTTCCGCCGGCGCCAAATGCACCGGTTTCCACGGACTCGGTCGCTGTCTGAAATTCTGTGGATAAGCTGTGTACCGTTTTTCTCAAACGCCTACCGAATATTAAGTAACTTTTTGATTTCATTACATATTTTATAAAATGATAAAAATCATCAAACCGTGCATAAGTATTTTGCGGACGCAAAAAAACCGGCTGATATAGCCGGTTTTTTTATACCCGGGAAATCCCATGGTATTCACTCTTCCAACAAGGGGAAATCAAGCCGGAAACAGGTGCCTTCGCCAACCACGCTGGAGCATTCGATTCGCCCCCCATGTCGATCCACCACCGCCTTTACCATCGACAACCCCAACCCCACGCCGTCGGTACCCTGGGCAGAAGAGAAACGCCGATATTGACTGAATAGTTCGGGCAACTCCCTGGCGGCAATACCTTTGCCCTGATCGACGAGTTCACAGGTCAACCAGTCGCCGCTGTGCCTGACCCGCAAACTGACTCGCGTTCCCGCTGCACTGTATTTGATCGCATTCTCCAAGAGATTGAACAGCGCCCGAGTCAACAAAGCCTGATCCGCCATGAGCAGACTTTCCTGAGCGGCATCCTCGACCTGGTGCACTAGCTGGATCTGTTTCTGTTGCGCAAGGGGCAATGCCTGATCGAACACATCCAGCACCAGCATGGCAAACAAACTGGGCTGGAAGTGATAGGCATCGGACTCAGCCCTGGCCAATTGAACGAATCCGTCCGTCAGATCCAGGGCGCGACGCACCTGAAGCTCAATCTGATCGAACAGTTGCGTGTCGCCGCCTACCTGATGACGATGCACATCCAGCAGCGCAAGAATGGCCGAGTGAGGCGCGCGCAAATCGTGGGACAGAAAACGCAACATGACAGTCCGTTGCTCTTGCGCTTCGCGCTCAATACTCAGGTCAGTCAAGCTCCAGAGCCAACCGACGGGCGTTTCGACGTCTGTCGGTAATAAAGCAGCGCGTTCCAAACGCAAGCTGCGTTCTCTGACGTCACGGAACTCCAACATCGGCAGTGTGGATAATTGCGAGGCCGGGCCATGGTTCACCCCGGGGTAACCGAGCTGTACCAGCTGTTCAATGACTCCTTCCCCCACCAAACTGCCGCCAAATAGATCGCGGGCTTTGCGGTTACCGAGCAATATTTGCCCGTTAGGGTCACTGATCAACGTGGCTACAGGCAAATATTCCAGTCCATCAGCGATGAAACGGTGGGTATCGCGGGTCCGGCTCATGGCTTGTTCAAGCGCCATCACTTGCTTCTGCAAGCGATCACCGCTCGGAAACTGTGTGCGGCGGCGTTCCGGAAATACTTTGGGTTCGCTGTCCAGTCGCGCCAGCTCCCAACCAAAATACCTCAACACCACGCTGAGCCGCCGCCAGTTCCAGATCAAATACGCCAGTAGCATGCTCAGCAGCGCGGGGGTCGGGGACCACCATTTGCTCAACTCCGCGAGACCGGCGCTGGTCAGCAGCGTACTGAGCATGCCAATCAACGTCAGCCAGAGCGCCAGGCGCGGGCGCCACAGCAACAGAGCGAGAACACAGGCCACCAGGCACACTGACAGAAGCGCGCTTAGGGCCGGTGATGAATCGTTCAGATTAATCTGCAGGCGATAGGACAACAGTGCAGTCAGCGGCAGGAGCACTAGACTGACCCACAACCACTCGCGCACCAATTGCCGAAATAATCGCTCAACCTGGCTTGGCTCACGGCTTTCCAGAAGACGAGGGCTATTCATGGGAAAAAGGGCAGGGCGGGGTGAATGGTTTCATAGATCTCCGATCTGACAACGTAGACCCAAGAATCATAGCGGACGTCGACACACGGCGGACCCCGAACTTCAACTGCCCCTGACAAGGAACCACCGCCTATGCGTGTCGCGATATTGGACGATGAGCCAGCCGAACTGCGCCGGGTCGAACAAACCCTGGAGCAGGTGGCGGACGGCGGCGAGCAACCCTGGTCACTCCACAGCTTCGAACGCGGTGAAGACCTGGTGCGACAACTACGCCGAGAAACCTTTGACCTGCTGATCCTCGACTGGCAATTACCCGATATCACCGGCTTGATGGTGCTGCGCTGGACTCGTGAACACATGGAAACACCACCGGCCGCCATCATGCTTACCAGTCGTGACGCAGAGAACGATATCGTCCAGGCCCTGAATGCCGGTGCCGACGATTACCTCAGCAAACCGTTTCGTCCCAATGAACTGAAAGCCCGGGTAGGCGCGGTTCTGCGTCGACACAGCCAGCAACGAGCAGCCACGGACGGCTTGAGCTTCAATGATCTGGTGTTCGATGATGCAGAACTGACCGTCACGCGTGATGGCAAACCGATCGTCATGACCGAGCGCGAATACCGTCTGGCGCACTGCCTGTTCAGCAACCTGGGGCGACCGCTGTCGCGGGACTACCTTTACGAACGCTTTTGGCCCCATGAAGAAATGTCCTCATCGCGCCCTCTGGATACGCACATCTATCGCCTGCGCAACAAACTTGGCCTGACGGCTGATCGTGGCTGGCAGTTGCTGACGATTTACGGGTATGGCTATCGACTGGAGAGTGTTTCGCCGGCGAGTGAGTGAATCGCGAATAATAAAAAAGGCCAACGCAATGCGTTGGCCTTTTTGTTGGCGCCGACCGGGATCAGAAGTCCAGGTTGGAAACCGCCAGGGCGTTGCTTTCGATGAAGTCACGACGGGGTTCGACCGCATCACCCATCAGGGTGTTGAAGATCTGGTCCGCGCCAATGGCGTCTTCGATGGTCACTTTCAGCATGCGGCGCGAGCCTGGATCCATGGTGGTTTCCCACAGCTGATCCGGGTTCATCTCCCCCAGCCCCTTGTATCGCTGGATGGTGTGGCGCTTGGTACTTTCGGCCATCAGCCATTCAAGGGCTTCCTTGAACTCGGTGACCTGCTTCTTGCGTTCGCCACGCTGGATGTACGCGCCGTCGTCCAGCAGCGTGCTCAGCTGAGCACCGAGGGAGACAACGGTTTTGTAGTCGTTGCTTCCGAAGAAGTCGCGGTTGAAGGTGACGTAATTCGACAGGCCGTGAGAGATCAGTTCGACCTCTGGCAGCCAGACGTTACGTTCACGGTCCTCACGCAGGCTGGCCTTGTACACCAGGCCCGACTTCTCGACGGTGCGCAGACGCACTTCGTACTGAGCCAGCCAATCCTGCATCGCTGCGTGATCGGACAGTTGCTCCAGACTCACCGCGGGCAGGTAGATGAAGTGCTCGGTCAGCTCCTGCGGATACAGGCGCGACAAACGCTTGAGGGTCTTCATTACCAAACGGAAGTCATTCACCAGACGCTCAAGGGCTTCACCGGAGATACCCGGGGCCTCTTCGTTCAGGTGCAGGCTCGCATCTTCCAGGGCCGACTGCGTCATGTACTCTTCCATGGCGTCGTCGTCTTTGATGTATTGCTCTTGCTTGCCTTTCTTCACTTTGTACAGCGGTGGCTGGGCGATGTAGATGTAGCCACGCTCGATCAGCTCCGGCAGCTGACGGAAGAAGAACGTCAACAGCAGGGTACGGATGTGCGAACCGTCGACGTCAGCATCGGTCATGATGATGATGTTGTGATAACGCAGCTTGTCGATGTTGTACTCTTCGCGACCGATGCCGCAGCCGAGCGCGGTGATCAAGGTGCCTACTTCCTGGGAAGAGATCATCTTGTCGAAACGGGCTTTCTCGACGTTCAGGATCTTGCCCTTGAGGGGCAGAATGGCCTGGGTCTTGCGGTTACGTCCCTGCTTGGCCGAGCCGCCAGCAGAGTCACCTTCCACGAGGTACAGTTCGGAAAGGGCAGGGTCTTTTTCCTGGCAGTCCGCCAGTTTGCCCGGCAGGCCGGCGATGTCCAGCGCACCTTTGCGACGGGTCATCTCACGAGCCTTGCGCGCCGCTTCACGGGCACGGGCGGCGTCGATCATCTTGCCGACAACCAGTTTGGCTTCGTTCGGGTTTTCCAGGAGGAAGTCCGAGAAGTACTTGCCCATTTCCTGTTCGACCGCAGTCTTCACTTCGGAAGACACCAGCTTGTCTTTGGTCTGGGAACTGAACTTCGGATCCGGCACCTTCACCGAAATGATCGCGGTCAGACCTTCCCGGGCGTCATCACCGGTTGTGGCGACTTTGTGCTTCTTCGCCAGGCCTTCTGCTTCAATGTAGGTGTTCAGGTTACGCGTCAGTGCGGAACGGAAACCCACCAGGTGAGTGCCGCCATCACGCTGCGGAATGTTGTTGGTGAAGCACAACAGGTTTTCGTTAAAGCTGTCGTTCCACTGCAAGGCGATTTCAACGCCGATGCCGTCTTCACGCTGGATGTTGAAGTGGAACACCTGGTTGACCGGGGTCTTGTTGGTGTTCAGGTATTCAACGAACGCGCGCAGTCCACCTTCATACTTGAACAGCTCTTCCTTGCCGCTGCGCTCATCCTTGAGGACGATACCGACACCGGAGTTGAGGAAGGACAGTTCACGGATCCGCTTGGCCAGGATGTCCCAGCTGAAGTGGATGTTCTTGAAGGTTTCGCTGGAAGCCTTGAAATGAATCTGGGTGCCGGTGGTCTCGCTGTCGCCGACGATCTTCATCGGTTCTTGCGGAACGCCGTGAACGTAAGTCTGTTCCCAGATCTTGCCACTGCGGCGCACGGTCAGGACCAGCTGTTCAGACAGTGCGTTTACCACGGACACACCTACACCGTGCAAGCCGCCGGATACTTTGTAGGAGTTGTCGTCAAACTTACCGCCGGCGTGCAGCACGGTCATGATGACCTCGGCTGCGGAAACGCCTTCTTCTTTGTGCACGTCTACCGGAATACCACGGCCGTTGTCGCGAACGGTGATGGATTCATCCGGGTGGATAATGATGCTGATGTCGTCGCAGTGGCCGGCGAGCGCTTCGTCGATCGAGTTGTCGACCACCTCGAACACCATGTGGTGCAGGCCGCTACCATCGTCGGTGTCGCCAATGTACATACCGGGACGTTTGCGTACGGCATCCAGGCCTTTCAGCACTTTAATGCTCGTTGAGTCGTACGTATTTTCTTCGCTCAATGCCTTCACTCCCGATGGTCGTGGGTCTGGGTGATACGGCCCTGTTCCACGTGGAACAGAGCGACTGGCGTTTCCGTCTGCCAGCCTTCCCTCAATAATTCGTGATCTACACAGGTGATGAACACCTGGCAGCGTAAGTCTTCCAACAAGCGGCAAAGCGCACGGCGATGCTGCTCGTCCAGTTCGGACGGCAAGTCATCCACCAGATAAATACACTGACCGCGTCGTGCCTGGCTCACCAAGTGCCCTTGAGCAATCCGCAAGGCACAGACCACCAACTTCTGCTGTCCACGAGACAAGATATCTGCGGCATTATGTGCGCCCAATCTGAGACGCAAATCAGCACGTTGTGGTCCGGCCTGGGTATGACCGATTTGCTGGTCCCGTTGCAGAGATCCGGCGAGCACAGTGCTCAGCTCACGGTCCTTATCCCAACCTCGGTAATAGCTGAGCGTTAAGCCCTCAAGCTCAACCAGTTCACTCAAGGTCTGTTCAAAGACTGGTTTCAAGGCTTTGATGTAGGCGCGGCGGTATTCATCGATTTCAGCACTGGCCTGACACAGTTCCCTGTCCCAAACCGCTTGCGAAACGGCGTCAAGTGTACCATGCCGCAGCCAGGAGTTTCTCTGGCGCAGCGCCTTCTGCAAGCGTTGCCATGTCGACATGAATCGGGGTTCCACGTGGAACACACCCCAATCGAGAAACTGCCGACGAATCTTCGGCGCCCCTTCAAGCAAGCGAAAACTGTCCGGGTTGATCAGCTGCAAGGGCAGGATTTCGGCCAACTGCGCGGCACTGCGCGCGTTCTGCCCATCGATGCGGATCTGGAATTCACCCTGACGATCCCGCGAGATGCCCAAGGCGCTCTGCCCGCCCTCGGCAAGTTCGACCTGTCCGAAGACAGTGCACGCCAATTGCTCATACTGAATAACCGGCAGCAGCCGGGTACTGCGAAACGAACGCGCAAGCCCCAGCAGGTGAATGGCTTCCAGCACACTGGTTTTGCCGCTGCCGTTGGCGCCGTAAAGAATATTGATTCGGGGGGAGGGGGAGAAGGTCACCGGGTGCAAATTGCGCACCGCGGTGACCGAGACGCGACTTAAGGACATCTAGCTTCTGCTGAACATGATTACAGACGCATCGGCATGACGACGTAAGCCGAATCGTCGTTGTCAGACTCTTGTACCAGCGCACTGCTGTTGGAGTCAGACAGGATCAAACGAACCTGCTCGGTGGTCATCACGCCCAGTACGTCGAGCAGATAGCTAACGTTGAAGCCGATTTCCAGGGAGCCACCGTTGTACTCAACGCCAACCTCTTCTTCCGCTTCTTCCTGCTCCGGATTGTTCGCCTGGATTTTCAGCTGACCGTTGGCCAGTTGCAGACGGATACCGCGGTACTTTTCGTTGGACAGAATCGCCGTGCGGCTGAAAGCTTCACGCAGTGCCTGACGGTCACCGAGCACCACCTTGTCGCCGCCCTTGGGCAATACACGTTCGTAATCCGGGAATTTACCGTCGACCAGTTTCGAGGTGAACGTGAACTCGCCGGTGGTGGCGCGAATGTGGTGCTGGCCCAGGACGATGCTGACGATACCGTCCGGCTCGGTCAGCAAACGTGCGAGCTCAAGGATACCTTTGCGCGGCACGATAACCTGGTGACGGTCCGGTTGACCGATATCGGCCTGCATCGAGCACATCGCCAGACGGTGACCATCGGTAGCCACGGCGCGAATGATGCCGGCCGAAACCTCCAGCAGCATGCCATTAAGGTAATAACGCACGTCCTGTTGAGCCATGGCGAAACTGGTGCGCTCAATCAGGCGGCGCAGTTTGCTTTGCTCCAGGCTGCAGGTCAGCGAGCCAGGGCCTTCCTCGACAGTCGGGAAATCGTTGGCCGGCAGGGTCGACAGCGTAAAGCGGCTGCGCCCGGCCTTCACCACGAGCTTCTGTTCGTCGACCTTGATGTCGATCAGCGCGTCGTTTGGCAGGCTTTTGCAGATATCCATCAGTTTGCGCGCAGGCACAGTGATGGAGCCGGTTTCAGCAGGCTCTTCGAGTTGCACACGACCGACCAGCTCGACTTCCAGGTCGGTACCGGTCAGCGACAGTTGCTGGCCTTCGACAACCAGCAGCACGTTGGAAAGCACCGGCAAGGTCTGTCGGCGCTCGACAACGCCTGCGACCAGTTGCAGGGGTTTCAACAGGGCTTCGCGTTGAATGGTGAAATGCATGGTCTAGTCCCTTGCCTTAATAGCTGCGCTGGTGTTCATCAAGTGGTCAGTGTACGCAGCAGGTTCTTGTAGTCCTCGCGGATGTCCGCGTCGGATTCCTTAAGTTCGTTGATCTTGCGACACGCGTGCAAAACCGTCGTGTGGTCACGACCGCCAAACACATCGCCGATTTCCGGCAGGCTGTGGTTAGTCAGTTCCTTGGACAACGCCATGGCAACCTGGCGCGGCCGGGCGACCGAACGCGAACGGCGTTTGGACAGCAGATCGGAAATCTTGATCTTGTAGTACTCGGCGACGGTGCGCTGAATGTTATCCACAGAGACCAGTTTATCCTGCAGCGCCAACAGGTCTTTCAGGGATTCGCGAATCAGCTCGATGGTGATGTCGCGGCCCATGAAGTGCGAGTGGGCGATCACGCGTTTGAGCGCGCCTTCCAGCTCGCGGACGTTGGAGCGAATACGCTGGGCGATGAAGAACGCCGCGTCATGAGGCAATTCGACTTTGGCCTGGTCGGCCTTCTTCATCAGGATCGCCACTCGGGTTTCGAGTTCCGGCGGCTCGACGGCAACCGTCAGGCCCCAGCCGAAGCGGGATTTCAGGCGTTCTTCAAGGCCTTCGATTTCTTTCGGGTAGCGGTCACTGGTGAGAATGACCTGCTGGCCGCCTTCAAGCAGGGCGTTGAAGGTGTGGAAAAACTCTTCCTGGGAGCGCTCTTTGCGCGCAAAGAACTGAATGTCATCGATCAGCAAAGCGTCCACCGAACGGTAGAACCGCTTGAACTCGTTGATGGCATTGAGCTGCAGAGCCTTGACCATGTCCGCGACGAAGCGCTCGGAATGCAGGTACACAACCTTGGCATTCGGGTTCTTCTTTAATAGGTGGTTACCCACGGCATGCATCAAGTGGGTTTTACCCAGACCTACGCCGCCATACAGGAACAACGGGTTGTAACCGTGTTTAGGGTTGTCCGCCACTTGCCAGGCCGCAGCCCGGGCCAGTTGGTTGGACTTGCCCTCAACGAAATTCTCGAAGGTAAAAGTGCGGTTCAGATAGCTGGTGTGCTTCAGCGCGCCTTCTACCTGAACGGTGCGCTGTTCGGAACGAACCGGAGCCTGTTGCGAACTGGCGCCCGCCATCGGATCGAAGCTGTCACGGGAAGGCTCTTCCTCTGTGACTTCGGCGACTTTTTGCGTCGCACGCTTGGTCGGCGCTGGAGCCGGGGGCTGCGTACTGGCCGGGGCAGATGCAGCTTGAGCCTGGGACGCGGCCGCCGCCAGCGGTGCATTCGGTGCTGCACGCGGCGCCGAACTGCGCTTGCTGCCTATTAATAAGGAAAGCGCTGGCGCCATACCGTTGCCGTGCTCATCCAGTAATTCCAGGACGCGGCCAAGGTACTTTTCGTTGACCCAGTCCAGGACAAAGCGATTGGGTGCATAGACACGCAACTCGTCGCCTTCGGCTTCGACCTGTAGTGGACGGATCCAAGTGTTGAATTGTTGGGCAGGCAGCTCATCGCGCAGAAGCTCCACGCACTGCTGCCAAAGTTCCACTGACACGGATATCCCCTAAGTTGAAAGCCGGTGAGGCAAAAACAAGCGGCCATTGTACGCGACCAGACGTCGACTTATCCACACGTAGGTGCTCCCTCGAACAAGAAGAATCAGCCATTTATACGCAAAAAAGACGACCAATGGTCTGTGCATAAGCTCTGTGGATAACCTGGCCTGAGCTCGTTGCACAACTGGGGGTGAAACTCTGTGGGTAACCAGCCTGTGGATAAAGTAGCCTTTCACACACAGGTTATCCGACAGTGCAGCACAGGCTGAACACGGTTTTCCACTGTAGTTGTCATCCTCTGTACATCACGGAAAACAAGGTCTTCATTAAGTTATCCACAGATAACCGCGTCCTAAGCTTTTATAAGCTTTACAGAAAAGCTTTAAATACTCTCCTTCTTTATTTTTATGTTTAGCGTTGGTTTCGTACCCGCCAAACCCCTGGAGATCTATTTATAAGGAAACGCTGGTTGGAAATTGACCTGAAGGCTTGCTTTCTCTAGAATCCCCGGTCTCTTAAAACGGGGGCCATTCCGGCCCGTTGTGGACGAACCAGGTAACACGACAATGAAACGTACTTTCCAACCAAGCACTATCAAACGCGCTCGTACCCACGGTTTCCGTGCTCGCATGGCTACCAAGAACGGTCGTGCCGTACTGTCGCGTCGCCGCGCCAAAGGTCGTGCGCGTCTGGCAGTTTGATAAGCCGGCACTGGAGGTGAGTCAGGACTTCAGTCGGGAAAAGCGTCTGCTTACACCCCGGCATTTCAAGGCAGTCTTTGACTCCCCTACCGGCAAGGTTCCGGGGAAAAATCTCCTGCTCCTTGCGCGCAACAACGATCTTGATCACCCCCGTCTCGGGTTGGTTATCGGGAAAAAGAGCGTAAAGCTCTCCGTCGAGCGCAATCGCCTCAAACGTCTGATGCGCGAATCGTTTCGCCTCAACCAGGATTCACTGGTCGGCTGGGACATCGTTATCGTCGCGCGCAAAGGTTTGGGTGACGTAGAAAACCCCGAATTGATTCAGCATTTCGGCAAACTCTGGAAGCGTCTGGCACGCAGCACGCCGGTACCAGCAGTCAAAACCGAAACTGTAGGGGTAGACAGTCCCGATGCGTAAACTGGCACTCGTTCCGATCCAGTTTTATCGCTATGCCATTAGTCCCCTGATGGCCAGTCACTGTCGTTTCTACCCCAGTTGTTCCTGCTACGCGTTAGAAGCCATTGAAAACCATGGCCTTCTTCGCGGTGGCTGGCTGACCTTTCGTCGTTTAGGTCGCTGTCATCCGTGGAATCCCGGTGGTTATGACCCGGTTCCACCTATCCCTACCTCCCGTTCTTCTTCGATGGCCGAGTAATCATGGATATCAAACGCACGATCCTGATCGTCGCCCTGGCAATCGTGTCCTACGTTATGGTTCTTAAATGGAACCAGGACTATGGCCAGGCTGCCCTGCCGACTCAGAATGTTGCTTCCAGCACGACCGCACCGGGCCTCCCGGATACGGCAACTGGCAAAAAAGCGTCAGTCAGTGATGACATTCCACACGCCGCAAACGATACCAGCGCACCTGCCGAAACTCCGGTAGCCGCAAGCACCGACCTCATCCAGATCAAAACGGATGTGCTCGATCTGGCCATCGATCCACAAGGTGGTGATGTCGCGCAGCTGAAATTGCCGCTGTATCCACGTCGCCAGGACCATCCGGAAATTCCTTTCCAGCTGTTCGATAACGGCAACGAGCGCACTTATCTGGCGCAAAGTGGCCTGATTGGCAGCAATGGTCCGGACGCAAGTCCTGCCGGTCGTCCGGTTTACTCTTCCGAGAAGAAGATTTATCAACTGGCTGACGGTCAGGACCAATTGGTCGTGGACCTGAAGTTCAGCAAGGACGGCGTCAATTACATCAAGCGTTTCACCTTGAAACGTGGCCTGTACGACGTGACCGTTTCCTACTTGATCGATAACCAGAGCGCTCAACCCTGGTCCGGTGCAATGTTCGCGCAATTGAAGCGTGATGCCAGTTCCGATCCTTCTTCCAGCACCGCCACGGGCACCGCGACTTATCTGGGCGCCGCCCTGTGGACAAGTAACGAGCCGTACAAGAAAGTGTCGATGAGCGACATGGACAAGGCTCAGCTGAAAGAAACCGTCACCGGTGGTTGGGTTGCATGGTTGCAACATTACTTCGTGACCGCATGGATTCCGGCGAAGGGCGAAAACAACATCGTCCAGACCCGTAAAGACAGCAAAGGCAATTACATCATCGGTTACACCGGTCCTTCACTGACCGTTGCTCCGGGTGCCAAGGCTGAAACCAGCGCCACGCTGTATGCCGGCCCGAAAAGCCAGGCTGTGCTGAAAGAGTTGTCCCCAGGCCTGGAGCTGACTGTCGACTACGGCATTCTCTGGTTTATCGCTCAACCGATCTTCTGGTTGCTGCAACATATCCACGCCATTGTGGGTAACTGGGGCTGGTCAATCATCTTCCTGACCATGCTGATCAAAGGGATTTTCTTCCCGCTGTCGGCTGCCAGCTACAAATCCATGGCGCGCATGCGTGCAGTGGCACCGAAACTGGCTGCGCTGAAAGAGCAACATGGCGATGACCGGCAGAAAATGTCGCAAGCCATGATGGAGCTGTACAAGAAAGAGAAGATCAATCCGCTGGGTGGTTGCTTGCCAATCCTCGTGCAGATGCCGGTTTTCCTGTCGTTGTACTGGGTTCTGCTCGAAAGCGTTGAAATGCGCCAAGCGCCGTTCATGCTGTGGATCACTGACCTGTCGATCAAGGATCCGTTCTTCATTCTGCCGATCATCATGGGTGCAACCATGTTCATCCAGCAGCAGTTGAACCCGACGCCTCCGGATCCGATGCAGGCGAAGGTGATGAAAATGATGCCAATCATCTTCACCTTCTTCTTCCTGTGGTTCCCGGCCGGTCTCGTGCTGTACTGGGTAGTGAACAACGTATTGTCGATTGCCCAACAGTGGTACATCACGCGTAAGATCGAAGCGGCTAGCAAAAAAGCCGAGGCGTAACTTGCTCTGTGGATAACCACTCAAAACGCCCCCTAGTGGGGCGTTTTGCTATCTGTCACTTTTGTCTGGATACCGGTTCATGAACGCTCCTCGTGAAACCATCGCCGCCGTCGCCACTGCCCAGGGTCGAGGCGGGGTTGGCATCGTTCGTATTTCCGGGCCATTGGCGAGTATTGCCGCCAAGGCCTTCTGTGGTCGCGATTTGAAACCGCGATTCGCTCATTACGGTCCGTTTCTCAGTGAAAACGATGAGGTATTGGATCAGGGAATCGCTCTGTATTTTCCGGGACCGAATTCCTTCACGGGTGAAGATGTCCTGGAACTCCAGGGACATGGCGGGCCGATTGTTCTGGATATGCTGCTGCAGCGGTGTGTGGAACTGGGTTGCCGCCTGGCTCGACCAGGCGAATTCAGCGAGCGCGCATTCCTCAATGACAAACTCGATCTGGCGCAGGCTGAAGCCATCGCCGACTTGATTGAAGCCAGTTCTGCACAGGCCGCCCGAAATGCTCTGCGTTCCTTGCAAGGTGCTTTTTCCACACGTGTGCATAACCTCACCGAGCAACTGATCGGTCTGCGGATTTATGTCGAAGCCGCCATCGACTTCCCCGAAGAAGAAATCGACTTCCTCGCTGATGGCCACGTTCTGAGCATGCTCGATAAAGTCCGTGAAGAGTTATCCACCGTTGTGCGCGAAGCCGGACAAGGTGCGTTGTTGCGCGATGGCATGACGGTAGTGATTGCCGGCCGACCAAATGCCGGTAAGTCCAGCCTGCTCAACGCGTTGGCCGGCCGGGAAGCTGCAATCGTCACCGAGATCGCCGGCACCACCCGGGACGTTCTTCGCGAACATATCCACATCGATGGGATGCCGCTGCATGTGGTCGACACCGCTGGCTTGCGAGATACCGATGATCATGTGGAAAAGATTGGCGTTGAACGGGCATTGAAAGCCATTGGCGAAGCCGATCGCGTACTGCTGGTGGTGGATGCGACGGCCCCGGAAGCGCTCGATCCCTTCGCTTTGTGGCCGGAATTCCTCGAGACCCGGCCAGACCCGGCAAAGGTTACGCTGATCCGCAACAAGGCGGATCTGACCGGCGAAGCCATTGCGCTGGAAGTCAGTGAGGATGGGCATGTCACCATCAGCCTGAGTGCAAAAACCGCTGGCAATGGTCTGGAGCTTCTTCGCGATCATCTCAAGGCATGCATGGGTTATGAACAGACGTCGGAAAGCAGTTTCAGTGCCCGCAGACGCCATCTTGAGGCGCTGGGTCATGCCAGTGCCGCGCTCGAACACGGCCGCGCACAGCTGACGCTGGCGGGGGCGGGTGAACTGCTCGCCGAAGATTTGCGTCAGGCCCAGCAATCCTTGGGTGAAATCACTGGCGCGTTCAGTTCCGATGACCTGTTGGGTCGCATCTTCTCCAGTTTTTGCATCGGCAAGTAACTCCCCTCGTTGTCCACAGACAGGCCATCCGCGCCTGTCTTTTTTTTCCTTTTCATTGCCTATCGATGAGTGCTGAGCGGTTTTTCTGACTGCTTGTGCGGAATTTGCGTGTCTGTCTTTTACTTTTGGCAGCCTTTTCTGTGGATTAAGCCCTGTGAATAACAGCGGCTAAGGGCAGTTGATAACAGGGCCTGAAAACTGAAGAATACCCCCTCTGTGGATAACATGAACTTTAATCCACAGGCTTACACCGGTTATCCAAGGGCCTCCCTGGCACATGACCACAGGGTTTTGAATCGCTGTACACATTGATAATAAAGGCCTATAGCAATCTATCCACAGAAACCTCGGTCAGTAGAAATAAACATAAAAACAAAGATTTAATAAATTTCTCTCTTTTTAATTTCTATAACCGCGACTTCTCCACAGCTGGTTAAATTTTGTGCAAAGGGTTCTTTAGGAAGGGCGAAGTCCCTATACTTGTCGACCAGGTCCAAAAACCTGAGCTCAAACTATTCCTGAATTACCTACTTAAGCAGGCACGAGGTGCGTGGTGGATTTCCCTTCCCGTTTTGAAGTGATCGTCATCGGCGGCGGTCATGCCGGTACCGAGGCAGCACTGGCCTCAGCACGTATGGGGGTCAAAACCCTGTTGCTGACGCATAACGTGGAAACCCTCGGTGCCATGAGTTGCAATCCGGCCATTGGCGGCATCGGTAAAAGCCATCTGGTGAAGGAAATCGATGCCCTTGGCGGCGCGATGGCCATCGCTACCGATAAAGGCGGCATTCAGTTTCGCGTGTTGAACAGCCGCAAAGGCCCAGCCGTGCGCGCAACCCGTGCTCAGGCAGACCGGGTTCTGTACAAGGCAGCTGTCCGCGAAATCCTGGAAAACCAGCCGAACCTGTGGATATTTCAACAGGCCGCTGACGACTTGATCGTTGAACAAGAGCAAGTGCGTGGCGTGGTCACGCAAATGGGCCTGCGTTTTCTTGCCGATTCGGTGGTTTTGACCACCGGTACGTTCCTCGGTGGACTTATCCACATTGGCCTGCAGAATTTTTCCGGTGGCCGTGCCGGCGATCCACCGTCGATTGCCCTGGCGCACCGTTTGCGTGAATTGCCGCTTCGCGTCGGTCGCCTGAAAACCGGTACACCGCCGCGAATCGATGCCCGTTCCGTGGATTTCTCGGTGATGACCGAGCAAGCCGGCGATACGCCAATCCCGGTAATGTCGTTCATGGGCAACAAGGAACAGCATCCTCGGCAGATCAGTTGCTGGATTACTCACACCAACGCCCGCACCCACGAAATCATTGCCGCGAACCTCGATCGTTCGCCGATGTATTCCGCTGCAGGTGAGATCGAAGGCGTCGGCCCGCGTTACTGCCCATCGATCGAAGACAAGATCCATCGCTTTGCCGACAAGGAAAGCCACCAGGTCTTCATCGAACCGGAAGGTTTGACCACCAACGAGCTGTATCCGAACGGGATATCCACATCCTTGCCGTTCGACGTGCAATTGCAGATCGTGCAATCGATCCGCGGCATGGAAAACGCGCACATCGTGCGTCCGGGCTATGCCATCGAGTACGACTACTTCGATCCGCGTGACCTGAAATACAGCCTGGAAACCAAGGTGATCGGCGGTCTGTTCTTCGCCGGGCAAATCAATGGCACCACCGGTTATGAGGAGGCCGGCGCCCAGGGTTTGCTGGCCGGCACCAACGCCGCGCTGCGTGCGCAGGGCAAAGATGCCTGGTGTCCGCGTCGCGATGAGGCGTATATCGGGGTGTTGGTCGACGACCTGATTACCCTTGGCACCCAAGAGCCGTACCGGATGTTCACTTCCCGTGCCGAATACCGTTTGATTCTGCGCGAAGACAATGCCGACCTGCGCTTGACTGAAAAAGGTCGCGAATTGGGACTGGTCGATGACGCTCGTTGGGCGGCTTTCTGCAAAAAACGCGAAAGCATCGAACTGGAAGAGCAACGTCTGAAGAGCACCTGGGTCCGCCCGGGTACCGAGCAAGGCGATGCGATTTCCGAAAAATTCGGCACGCCGCTGACCCACGAATACAACTTGCTCAATCTCTTGAGCCGTCCGGAAATCGACTACGCTGGTCTTATTGCCGTAACCGGTAACGGCGCAGAAGATCCGCAAGTGGCCGAACAAGTCGAAATCAAGACCAAGTACGCCGGTTACATTGATCGTCAACAGGATGAAATTGCCCGTCTGCGCGCAAGTGAAGACACCAAACTGCCTGTGGATATCGATTACACGAATATTTCCGGTCTCTCCAAAGAGATACAGAGCAAACTCGGTGCAACCCGTCCGGAAACTCTGGGCCAGGCGTCGCGGATTCCGGGGGTTACGCCGGCAGCCATTTCGCTGTTGATGATTCATTTGAAAAAACGCGGCGCGGGCCGTCAGTTGGAGCAAAGCGCTTGAGTTCGTTGGTCACTTCGCAACACGCAGATGAGTTATCCACAGGTGCCCGCCAGCTTGGTGTCACGCTGACAGAAACCCAGCATGCGCAGCTGCTGGGCTATCTGGCTCTGTTGATCAAATGGAACAAGGCCTACAACCTGACCGCGGTTCGTGATCCCGACGAAATGGTCTCGCGTCATTTGCTCGATAGCCTGAGCGTGATGTCATTCATCGAAAACGGTCGCTGGCTGGATGTCGGCAGTGGTGGCGGCATGCCTGGTATCCCGCTGGCCATCCTGTTTCCTGAGGCGCAAGTGACTTGCCTGGACAGTAACGGCAAGAAAACCCGCTTCCTGACCCAGGTCAAACTCGAACTCAAACTGGATAACCTGCAAGTTATCCACAGTCGCGTTGAAGCATTCCAGCCTGCAGAGCCTTTTAACGGGATCATCTCCCGGGCTTTCAGCAGCATGGAAAACTTCACAAACTGGACTCGCCACCTTGGCGACGCCGACACCCGTTGGCTGGCAATGAAGGGCGTTCATCCCGCCGATGAGCTGGTAGCATTGCCGGCAGACTTCCACCTCGATAGCGAACATGCCCTGGCCGTACCCGGTTGCCAAGGCCAACGTCATCTGCTGATACTGCGCCGCACGGCATGATTGGGAACACAAGCAAGAATGGCTAAGGTATTCGCGATAGCGAACCAGAAAGGTGGTGTGGGCAAGACCACTACCTGCATCAACCTCGCAGCATCCCTCGTCGCCACCAAGCGTCGGGTGTTGTTGATCGATCTCGATCCACAGGGCAACGCCACCATGGGTAGCGGTGTGGATAAACACGGCCTGGAAAACTCGGTCTACGACCTGTTGATCGGTGAATGCGACCTGGCCCAGGCCATGCACTACTCCGAGCATGGTGGTTACCAGTTGTTGCCGGCTAACCGTGACCTGACGGCCGCGGAAGTGGTTCTGCTGGAAATGCAGATGAAGGAGAGTCGTCTGCGCAGTGCGTTGGCGCCGATCCGTGAAAACTATGATTACATTTTGATCGACTGCCCGCCGTCCTTGTCGATGCTGACGTTGAACGCACTGGTGGCCGCCGACGGCGTAATTATCCCCATGCAGTGCGAGTATTTTGCACTCGAAGGTTTGAGCGACCTTGTGGATAACATCAAGCGTATCGCTGAACTGCTGAACCCGAACCTCAAGGTCGAAGGTTTGTTGCGCACCATGTACGACCCACGCCTGAGCCTGATGAACGATGTCTCGGCTCAGCTCAAAGAACATTTCGGCGACCAGCTGTACGACACGGTCATTCCGCGCAACATCCGTCTGGCCGAAGCGCCAAGCTACGGCATGCCGGCGCTGGCGTACGACAAAGCATCGCGGGGCGCTATTGCCTATCTGGCCCTGGCGGGCGAAATGGTTCGTCGTCAGCGCAAAAACTCACGCATCGCCGCCGCTCAGGCAACTTAAGGAATCCCCATGGCCGTCAAGAAACGAGGTCTCGGACGTGGACTGGATGCACTGCTGAGTGGTCCGACCGTCAGCTCGCTGGAAGAACAAGCGGCGCAAGCCGATCATCGTGAGTTGCAACACCTGCCCCTGGACCTGCTCCAGCGCGGTAAATACCAGCCGCGTCGCGATATGGATCCTCAAGCTCTGGAAGAGCTGGCGCAGTCGATCAAGGCCCAAGGTGTGATGCAACCGATCGTGGTACGCCCGATCGGCGGCGGTCGTTTTGAAATCATCGCTGGTGAACGGCGCTGGCGCGCCAGCCAGCAGGCCGGGCAGGAAACCATTCCGGCGATGGTGCGCGATGTGCCGGATGAAACTGCCATCGCCATTGCTCTGATCGAGAACATCCAGCGCGAAGACCTCAACCCGATCGAAGAAGCAGTGGCTTTGCAGCGTCTGCAGCAGGAATTCCAGCTGACCCAGCAGCAAGTGGCCGAAGCGGTGGGTAAGTCACGGGTGACCGTGGCCAACTTGTTACGCCTGATTTCGCTGCCGGAAGTCATCAAGACCATGTTGTCCCATGGCGACCTGGAAATGGGGCATGCCCGTGCATTGCTCGGTTTGCCGGACAATCAACAGGTTGAAGGGGCGCGACATGTTGTCGCACGAGGACTGACTGTGCGCCAGACTGAAGCACTGGTTCGCCAGTGGTTGAGTGGCAAACCGGAGCCCGTCGAACCTGCAAAACCGGACCCGGATATTGCCCGCCTGGAACAGCGTCTGGCCGAGCGCCTAGGCTCTGCGGTGCAGATTCGACACGGGAAGAAGGGCAAAGGGCAGTTAGTGATTGGTTACAACTCACTGGATGAGCTTCAAGGCGTACTCGCACATATCCGCTGAAACATTTCCTCATGTAGCGTGCAGTCGGAAATCACTACCTGACAGTTGAATAGGGGCAGAACCGCCCCTATACTCTGCGCGCATTTTGTCGGCACAAATTATGCCAAGTTATTGAATTTCGGCAGCCGACCATTGGAGAGCAATAACGATGGAAACCCGCACGCCAAACCGCTTGCCTTTCCATCGCCTGGCGGTTTTTCCGGTGTTAATGGCTCAATTCGTGGTCTTGCTCATTGCCGCTTTGGCGCTCTGGCAATGGCACGGAGTCGTTGCCGGGTACTCGGGACTTTGCGGAGGCCTGATAGCCTTGCTGCCCAATGTGTATTTCGCTCACAGGGCATTTCGGTTTTCCGGCGCCCGAGCAGCCCAGTCCATCGTCCGGTCGTTTTATGCCGGCGAGGCGGGGAAACTGATTTTGACGGCAGTGCTGTTTGCACTGGTGTTTGCAGGTGTGAAGCCACTGGCGCCGATTGCAGTATTCGGTGCCTTCGTGCTGACTCAGTCGGTCAGCTGGTTCGCTCCCCTGCTGATGAGAACAAGACTTTCGAGACCTTAGGGCGTTTGAGGCAACCATGGCAGAAACAACCGCTTCGGGCTATATCCAGCACCACTTGCAGAACCTGACCTTCGGTCAGCACCCTACCGGCGGCTGGGGCTTTGCCCACACCGCAGCAGAAGCCAAGGAAATGGGCTTCTGGGCTTTCCACGTCGATACCCTCGGCTGGTCTGTCGCATTGGGTCTGATCTTCGTTCTTCTTTTCCGCATGGCGGCAAAGAAGGCGACCTCCGGTCAGCCAGGTGCTTTGCAGAACTTCGTTGAAGTATTGGTCGAATTCGTCGATGGCAGCGTGAAAGACAGCTTCCATGGCCGTAGCCCGGTGATTGCACCGCTGGCACTGACCATCTTCGTCTGGGTGTTCCTGATGAACGCCGTCGACCTGGTACCGGTCGACTGGATTCCTCAGCTGGCCATCCTGATCTCCGGCGATGCCCACATCCCGTTCCGCGCCGTGTCGACTACCGACCCGAACGCGACTCTGGGCATGGCATTCTCGGTTTTCGCACTGATCATTTTCTACAGCATCAAGGTCAAGGGCCTCGGCGGTTTCATCGGCGAGCTGACCCTGCACCCGTTCGGCAGCAAGAACATCTTCGTTCAAGCCCTGCTGATCCCGGTGAACTTCCTGCTGGAATTCGTGACCCTGATCGCCAAGCCGATCTCCCTGGCTCTGCGTCTGTTCGGCAACATGTATGCCGGCGAGCTGGTCTTCATTCTGATTGCTGTGATGTTCGGCAGCGGTCTGCTCTGGCTTAGTGGCCTGGGCGTTGTTCTGCAGTGGGCGTGGGCTGTGTTCCACATTCTGATCATCACTCTGCAGGCGTTCATCTTCATGATGCTGACCATCGTCTACCTGTCGATGGCACACGAAGAAAACCATTAAGACCAGTCTCGACTAGTCTGATGTCCTTCCCGGTAAAACGGGAAGGGGCTCCTGACGGAGCATCTGAAACGATTTGTTTTACCGCTTTAATCTAAAAAACCTAAACCATACGACGTAAAAGTCGGGAGGAAAGATGGAAACTGTAGTTGGTCTAACCGCTATCGCTGTTGCACTGTTGATCGGCCTGGGCGCACTGGGTACCGCAATTGGTTTCGGCCTGCTGGGCGGCAAGTTCCTGGAAGGCGCAGCGCGTCAGCCAGAAATGGTTCCAATGCTGCAAGTTAAAATGTTCATCGTTGCCGGTCTGCTCGACGCCGTAACCATGATCGGTGTTGGTATCGCTCTGTTCTTCACCTTTGCGAACCCGTTCGTTGGTCAGATCGCTGGCTAATTACTCGGATCTTCCGGGTAATTTGGTGTGATGGACAACGTAACTGCGAGGTGTTGGCGTGAACATTAATGCGACCCTGATTGGCCAGTCCGTTGCGTTCCTGATTTTTGTATTGTTCTGCATGAAGTTCGTATGGCCTCCGGTCATCGCGGCTCTGCACGAACGTCAAAAGAAGATCGCTGATGGTCTGGACGCTGCCAGCCGTGCAGCTCGCGACCTGGAGTTGGCCCAAGAGAAAGCGGGTCAGCAACTGCGCGAAGCGAAAGCTCAGGCAGCTGAAATCATCGAGCAAGCCAAGAAACGCGGTACCCAGATTGTCGACGAAGCCCGTGAACAGGCTCGCGTCGAAGCTGACCGTGTGAAGGCTCAGGCTCAGGCCGAGATCGAACAGGAACTGAACAGCGTCAAAGACGCGCTGCGCGCCCAAGTGGGTAGCCTGGCCGTTGGCGGTGCTGCGAAGATCCTGGGTGCCACAATCGATCAAAACGCGCACGCAGAGCTGGTTAACCAACTGGCTGCTGAAATCTAAGCGAGGGCGATCATGGCAGAACTGACCACGTTGGCCCGACCTTACGCTAAGGCGGCCTTCGAGCACGCTCAGGCCCACCAGCAACTGGCCAATTGGTCAGCCATGCTCGGCCTGGCTGCAGCGGTGTCGGAAGACGACACCATGCAGCGCGTGCTCAAGGCCCCGCGACTGACGAGCGCAGAAAAGGCCGCCACGTTCATTGACGTGTGCGGCGACAAGTTTGATGCCAAGGCACAGAACTTCATCCACGTCGTTGCCGAAAACGACCGTCTCCCGCTGTTGCCGGAGATCGCCGCTCTGTTCGACCTGTACAAGGCCGAACAAGAGAAATCGGTAGACGTTGAAGTGACCAGTGCTTTTGCATTGAACCAAGAACAGCAAGACAAACTCGCCAAGGTTCTCAGTGCACGACTCAACCGGGAAGTGCGCCTGCAAGTCGAGGAAGACAAATCCCTTATTGGGGGCGTTGTCATCCGCGCCGGCGACCTGGTTATCGATGGCTCGATTCGCGGCAAAATCGCGAAACTTGCCGAAGCATTGAAATCTTGAGTTTGAAGGGGCAGCAGAGCAATGCAGCAACTCAATCCTTCCGAAATAAGTGAAATTATCAAGGGCCGCATCGACAAGCTCGATGTGACCTCCCAAGCCCGTAACGAAGGCACTGTCGTCAGCGTATCTGACGGTATCGTGCGGATTCACGGTCTGGCCGACGTCATGTACGGCGAGATGATCGAGTTTCCGGGCGGCGTCTTCGGTATGGCACTCAACCTGGAGCAAGACTCCGTAGGTGCCGTCGTATTGGGCGCATACCAGTCTCTGGCTGAAGGCATGAGCGCCAAGTGCACTGGCCGCATCCTCGAAGTTCCGGTTGGTAAGGAACTGCTGGGTCGCGTTGTCGACGCACTGGGTAACCCAGTTGATGGCAAAGGTCCGCTGAACAACACTCAGACCGACGCGGTCGAGAAAGTTGCTCCAGGCGTGATCTGGCGTAAGTCGGTAGACCAGCCTGTACAGACTGGCTACAAGGCTGTCGATGCCATGATCCCTGTCGGCCGTGGCCAGCGTGAGCTGATCATCGGTGACCGTCAGATCGGTAAAACCGCTCTGGCGATCGACGCGATCATCAACCAGAAGAACAGCGGCATCTACTGCGTCTACGTTGCCATCGGTCAGAAGCAATCGACCATCGCCAACGTGGTTCGCAAGCTGGAAGAAAACGGCGCCCTGGCCAACACGATCATCGTGGCTGCCAGTGCTTCGGAATCTCCTGCGCTGCAATTCCTGGCACCGTACTCCGGTTGCACCATGGGTGAATTCTTCCGCGACCGCGGTGAAGACGCGCTGATCGTTTATGACGATCTGTCCAAGCAAGCAGTGGCTTACCGCCAGATTTCCCTGCTGCTGCGCCGTCCACCAGGCCGTGAAGCTTACCCAGGCGACGTGTTCTATCTCCACTCCCGTCTGCTGGAGCGCGCATCCCGCGTTTCGGAAGAATACGTAGAGAAGTTCACCAACGGCGCAGTGACCGGCAAAACCGGTTCCCTGACCGCACTGCCGATCATCGAAACCCAGGCTGGCGACGTATCCGCGTTCGTTCCGACCAACGTGATTTCCATCACTGACGGTCAGATCTTCCTGGAATCGGCCATGTTCAACTCGGGCATCCGTCCTGCTGTGAACGCCGGTGTTTCGGTATCCCGTGTGGGTGGTGCCGCTCAGACCAAGATCATCAAGAAGCTGTCCGGTGGTATCCGTACCGCTCTGGCTCAGTACCGTGAACTGGCGGCATTCGCCCAGTTCGCTTCTGACCTGGACGAAGCGACCCGTAAGCAACTTGAGCATGGTCAGCGCGTTACCGAGCTGATGAAGCAGAAGCAATACGCACCAATGTCGATCGCTGACATGGCGCTGTCGCTGTATGCCGCTGAGCGTGGGTTCCTGACTGACGTTGAAATCGCCAAGATCGGCAGCTTCGAGCAAGCGCTGATTGCTTTCTTCAACCGCGATCACGCCGATTTGATGGCGAAGATCAACGTGAAAGGTGACTTCAATGACGAAATCGACGCTGGCATGAAAGCCGGTATCGAGAAGTTCAAGGCCACCCAAACCTGGTAAGCCGCAGCGGGAGCCGCAAGGCTCCCGCTTGCTAACCTGATAGGTGTTACATGGCAGGCGCAAAAGAGATTCGCAGTAAGATTGCGAGCATCAAAAGCACGCAAAAGATTACCAGCGCCATGGAAAAAGTGGCGGTCAGCAAAATGCGCAAGGCACAAATGCGCATGGCTGCTAGCCGTCCTTATGCGGAGCGTATCCGCCAGGTAATTGGGCATCTGGCCAACGCCAACCCGGAATACCGCCACCCGTTCATGATCGACCGCGAAATCAAGCGTGTCGGTTATGTCGTAGTGAGCAGTGACCGTGGTCTGTGCGGCGGCTTGAACACCAACCTGTTCAAGGCCCTGGTCAAGGACATGGCGGTAAACCGCGAAAACGGCGTCGAGATCGATCTGTGTGTCGTTGGTAGCAAGGGTGCGGCCTTTTTCCGCAACTTCGGCGGTAACGTCGTTGCAGCTATCAGCCACCTGGGTGAAGAGCCGTCGATCAATGATCTGATCGGCAGCGTCAAGGTGATGCTGGATGCCTACCTGGACGGCCGTATTGACCGCCTGTCCGTGGTGTCCAACAAGTTCATCAACACCATGACGCAACAGCCTACCGTGGAGCAGTTGATTCCACTGGTGGCAACCCCGGATCAAGACCTCAAGCACCACTGGGACTATCTCTACGAACCGGATGCCAAGGAGCTGCTGGACGGCTTGATGGTCCGTTACGTGGAGTCGCAGGTCTACCAGGCGGTGGTCGAGAACAACGCGGCTGAACAAGCTGCGCGGATGATCGCGATGAAGAACGCTACCGACAACGCCGGTGATTTGATCAGCGATTTGCAGCTGGTCTACAACAAGGCGCGTCAGGCTGCGATCACCCAAGAGATCTCGGAAATCGTCGGCGGCGCTGCCGCGGTTTAACGGTTCAAATATTCAGAGGATCCAGCTATGAGTAGCGGACGTATCGTTCAAATCATCGGCGCCGTTATCGACGTGGAATTTCCACGCGACAGCGTACCGAGCATCTACAACGCGCTGACTGTACAAAGCGCGGCCGGGACCACCCTGGAAGTTCAGCAGCAGCTGGGCGACGGCGTGGTTCGTACCATTGCGATGGGTTCCACCGAAGGCTTGAAGCGCGGTCTGGAAGTTACCGACTCTGGCGCAGCCATCTCCGTACCGGTTGGTAAAGCAACTCTGGGCCGGATCATGGACGTTCTGGGCAACCCGATCGACGAAGCCGGTCCAATCGCCACTGAAGAGCGTTGGGGCATTCACCGTGCAGCGCCTTCGTTCGCTGAACAGGCAGGCGGCAACGACCTGCTGGAAACCGGCATCAAGGTTATCGACCTGGTTTGCCCGTTTGCCAAGGGCGGTAAAGTCGGTCTGTTCGGTGGTGCCGGTGTAGGCAAAACCGTAAACATGATGGAACTGATCCGTAACATCGCCATCGAGCACAGCGGTTATTCCGTGTTCGCCGGTGTGGGTGAGCGTACTCGTGAGGGTAACGACTTCTACCACGAGATGAAGGATTCCAACGTTCTGGACAAAGTGGCACTGGTTTACGGTCAGATGAACGAGCCGCCGGGAAACCGTCTGCGCGTAGCACTGACCGGCCTGACCATGGCCGAGAAGTTCCGTGACGAAGGTAACGACGTTCTGCTGTTCGTCGACAACATCTATCGTTACACCCTGGCCGGTACTGAAGTATCCGCACTGCTGGGCCGTATGCCTTCGGCAGTAGGTTACCAGCCGACCCTGGCTGAAGAGATGGGCGTTCTGCAAGAACGTATCACTTCGACCAAGGAAGGTTCGATCACTTCGATCCAAGCGGTATACGTACCTGCGGACGACTTGACCGACCCGTCGCCAGCGACCACCTTCGCCCACTTGGACGCTACCGTCGTTCTGTCCCGTGACATCGCTTCCCTGGGTATCTACCCGGCGGTCGATCCACTCGACTCGACTTCGCGCCAGCTGGACCCGAACGTGATCGGCCAGGACCACTACGACACCGCTCGCGGCGTTCAGTACGTTCTGCAGCGTTACAAAGAACTGAAGGACATCATTGCGATCCTGGGTATGGACGAGCTGTCGGAAGCCGACAAGCAGTTGGTAAACCGTGCTCGTAAGATCCAGCGTTTCTTGTCGCAGCCGTTCTTCGTGGCTGAAGTCTTCACCGGTGCTTCGGGTAAATACGTTTCCCTGAAAGACACCATTGCTGGCTTCAAAGGCATCCTCAACGGTGACTACGACCACCTGCCAGAACAAGCGTTCTACATGGTTGGCGGCATCGAAGAAGCGATCGAGAAAGCCAAGAAACTGTAATCCCGGCGCCCGGCAACGGGCGCTAATTTAGGTTGAGGCAATCAGATGGCTATGACAGTCCATTGCGATATCGTCAGCGCGGAAGGGGAAATCTTTTCCGGTCTGGTCGAGATGGTGATTGCGCACGGTGCACTGGGTGATCTTGGTATCGCCCTGGGTCACGCGCCGCTGATCACTAATCTGAAGCCAGGTCCGATCCGCCTGGTCAAGCAGGGCGGGGAAGAGGAGGTGTATTACATCTCCGGTGGTTTCCTCGAGGTTCAGCCGAACATGGTCAAGGTTCTTGCCGACACCGTGCAACGTGCTGCCGACCTGGATGAAGCCTCTGCTCAGGAAGCCGTTAAGGCTGCCGAGAAGGCCTTGCACGAACGTGGCGCCGAATTCGATTACGGTTCTGCTGCTGCACGTCTGGCCGAGGCCGCAGCCCAGCTGCGCACCGTCCAGCAGATCCGCAAGAAGTTCGGCCACTAAGGTTGCGCTTGTTGTGTGATTGATTAAAAAGGGTAGCCTCGGCTACCCTTTTTTCTTTTCCGTTGTTTATAACTTTGGTCGCAGCCGCTGACCACCCAGGATTGGTAGCCAGTCATGTCTCTTGAAATCGTTATTCTCGCTGCTGGCCAAGGCACGCGTATGCGTTCGGCCTTGCCGAAAGTCTTGCACCCGATTGCCGGCAACTCGATGCTTGGCCATGTTATCCACAGCGCCCGACAACTTGATCCACAGCGCATCCACGTGGTGATCGGCCATGGTGCCGATGCTGTGCGTGAACGTTTAGCCGCTGACGATCTGAATTTCGTCCTTCAGGACAAACAACTCGGGACCGGCCATGCCGTGGCCCAGGCTGTACCGTTCATTGAGTCAGACACCGTGCTGGTTCTCTACGGTGATGTGCCATTGATTGAAGTTGAAACCCTGCAGCGTTTGCTCAAGCTTGTCGTGCCAGGACAAATGGGTCTGCTCACCGTCGAACTGGACGACGCAACCGGATACGGCCGAATCGTTCGTGACACTGACGGCAAGGTTGCTGCCATCGTCGAGCACAAGGACGCCACCGAAGCTCAACGCGCCATCAACGAAGGCAACACCGGTATCCTTGCGGTCCCAGCGGATCGCTTGGCCGACTGGACTGGGCGTCTGTCGAATAACAACGTTCAGGGCGAGTATTACCTGACCGATGTGATCGAAATGGCAGTCAGCGATGGCCTGGTCGTAGCCACCGAGCAACCCCACGACGCGATGGAAGTGCAGGGCGCCAACGACCGCAAGCAGCTTTCCGAACTGGAGCGTCACTATCAGCTGCGCGCCGGTCGCCGTTTGATGGCCCAAGGCGTGACGTTGCGCGACCCCGCACGTTTCGATGTTCGCGGTGAAGTGACCGTGGGCCGGGATGTGCTGATCGACATCAACGTGATTCTCGAAGGCAAAGTGGTGATCGAAGACGACGTGGTGATCGGCCCGAACTGCGTCATCAAGGACAGCACCCTGCGCAAAGGCGTGGTGATCAAGGCCAACAGCCATATCGAAGGCGCAACTCTCGGTGAAGGCAGCGACGCCGGCCCGTTTGCGCGTTTGCGCCCGGGCACTGTGCTGGAAGCGCGGGCGCATGTGGGTAACTTTGTCGAATTGAAAAACGCACACTTGGGTGAAGGCGCCAAGGCCGGTCACCTGACCTACCTGGGCGACGCGGAAGTCGGTGCGCGCACCAACATCGGCGCAGGCACCATCACCTGCAACTACGATGGCGCCAACAAGTGGAAAACCGTGTTGGGTGAGGACGTGTTCATCGGTTCCAACAATTCGTTGGTGGCACCTGTGGATATCCTCGATGGCGCGACCACAGCGGCAGGTTCGACCATTACGTCGACTGTGGATAAATCTCAGCTGGCCGTTGGCCGTGCCCGTCAGAAGAACATTGATGGCTGGAAACGGCCGGAGAAAGTGAAGAAAAGCTGAGTTACCCACAACTCGTGAAAACGCCTTCGCGGGCAAGTCTCGCTCCTACAGTGTTGTGAGTAACCTGTAGGAGCGAGGCTTGCCCGCGAAGCTTTTTATCCACAGATCTTTTTATCGCGCCGCGCTTGACGAAGTCTCATCGATAGGTTTTGATTGCTTCCGTTATCTTTCGAATCGAAACTTATCTAGCCATGTCGAAGCGCAACACTCCTCAACGCCGTCATAACATCCTTGCTTTGCTCAATGAACAGGGCGAAGTCAGCGTGGATGAGTTAGCCAAGCGCTTTGAGACTTCTGAAGTTACGATTCGCAAGGACTTGGCTGCACTCGAAAGCAACGGCCTGTTGCTGCGTCGTTACGGCGGTGCAATCACCATGCCCCAGGAATTGGTGGCCGATATGGGCCAGCCTGTCTCCAAATACAAACAAGCCATCGCCCGCGCGGCAGTGACGCGAATCCGCGAACATGCGCGCATCATCATCGACAGCGGCAGTACGACGGCGGCGATGATTCCGGAACTCGGTCAACAACCGGGCCTGGTGGTCATGACCAATTCCCTGCATGTCGCCAACGCACTGAGCGAACTGGAACACGAGCCGGTGTTGCTGATGACCGGTGGTACCTGGGATCCGCATTCCGAGTCCTTTCAGGGGCAGGTTGCCGAGCAAGTACTACGCTCTTACGACTTTGATCAATTGTTCATCGGTGCCGATGGCATCGATCTGGTTCGCGGTACAACCACTTTCAACGAATTGTTGGGGCTGAGCCGGGTGATGGCTGAAGTCGCCCGCGAAGTGGTCGTGATGGTGGAAGCCGACAAGATCGGCCGCAAGATTCCCAACCTGGAACTGCCCTGGAGCAGCGTCCATACCCTTATTACCGATGATCGTCTGCCGGTGGAGGCACGCGTTCAGATTCAGGCCCGCGGCATCAATTTGATTTGCGCGGCAGTCAGTCAGGAGAAATAACATGTGTGGAATTGTTGGCGCAGTCGCAGAACGTAACATCACCGCGATCCTGGTCGAAGGCCTCAAGCGCCTGGAATACCGTGGATACGACAGTGCCGGTGTAGCGGTCTATACCAATGACGAAAAACTCGAGCGCATGCGCCGCCCGGGCAAGGTCAGCGAATTGGAGCAGGCACTGGCCGAAGAAGCTCTGGTGGGTCGTCTGGGTATCGCCCACACCCGTTGGGCCACCCATGGCGCGCCGTGCGAGCGCAACGCTCACCCGCACTTTTCCGGTGATCTGGCTGTTGTGCACAACGGCATTATCGAAAACCACGAGGCGCTGCGCGAACAACTTACAGCCTTGGGTTACGTATTCACTTCCGACACCGATACCGAAGTGATCGCCCACCTGCTGAGCCACAAACTCAAGGAGCTGCGCGACCTGACCGTGGCCCTCAAGGCGACCGTCAAGGAACTGCATGGCGCTTACGGCCTGGCGGTGATCTCAGCCCAGCAGCCGGACCGTCTGGTTGCCGCGCGCAGCGGCAGCCCGCTGGTGATTGGCCTGGGCCTGGGAGAAAACTTCCTGGCGTCTGACCAATTGGCCCTGCGTCAGGTCACCGATCGTTTCATGTATCTGGAAGAGGGCGATATCGCCGAGATTCGTCGCGACAGCGTGCAGATCTGGGACGTGAACGGCCAAGGGGTAGAGCGTCAGACCGTTCAATACAGCGACGGCGCTGAAGCTGCCGACAAAGGCGAGTTCCGTCACTACATGCTTAAGGAAATCCACGAACAACCGTCCGTGGTGCAGCGCACTCTCGAAGGGCGTTTGAGTCAGAATCAGGTACTGGTGCAGGCTTTCGGCCCGCAAGCCGCTGAGTTGTTCGCCAAAGTACGCAATGTGCAAATTGTCGCCTGTGGCACCAGTTATCACGCCGGCATGGTCGCCCGTTACTGGCTTGAAGAGTTGGCCGGCATTCCGTGCCAGGTCGAAGTCGCCAGTGAATTCCGCTATCGCAAAGTCGTGGTGCAGCCAGACTCGCTGTTCGTGACGATCTCTCAGTCTGGCGAAACCGCCGACACCCTGGCAGCGCTGCGCAACGCCAAAGAGCTGGGTTTTCTTGCCAGCCTGGCGATCTGCAACGTCGGCATCAGCTCGTTGGTGCGTGAATCCGACCTGACGCTGCTGACCCAGGCTGGACGCGAAATTGGTGTGGCATCGACCAAAGCCTTCACCACGCAATTGGTGGGCCTGCTGTTGTTGACCCTGTCGTTGGGCCAGGTGCGCGGCACGTTGGCCGCAGGCGTTGAAGCCACCCTGGTCGAAGAGCTGCGTCGCTTGCCGACTCGCCTCGGTGAGGCGCTGGCAATGGACAGCACCGTAGAAAAAATCGCCGAACTGTTCGCCGAGAAAAACCACACGCTGTTCCTCGGCCGCGGCGCGCAATTCCCGGTGGCGATGGAAGGAGCACTCAAGCTCAAGGAAATCTCCTATATCCACGCCGAAGCCTATCCGGCCGGCGAGCTGAAACACGGCCCGCTGGCGCTGGTGGATAACGACATGCCGGTGGTGACCGTCGCACCCAACAACGAATTGCTGGAAAAGCTGAAATCCAACCTCCAGGAAGTTCGCGCCCGCGGTGGTGAATTGATCGTTTTCGCCGACGAGAAGGCTGGCATGACCAACGGTGAAGGCACTCATGTTGTGCAGATGCCGCACATCCACGACATCCTGTCGCCGATTCTCTACACCATCCCGCTGCAACTGCTGTCGTATTACGTCGCGGTACTCAAAGGCACAGACGTCGACCAGCCGCGTAACCTGGCGAAATCGGTGACTGTGGAATAAGTTATCCACAGCTGATTCAACCTCCAAAATCGCAGCCCAAGGGTTGCGATTTTTTTATCTGAATCGAGGACACTCCATGGACCGCTTTCAGGAAATGCAGGTCTTCGCCGCGGTCGCCCAGGACCAGGGTTTTTCCGCGGCAGCGCGGCGGTTGGGGTTGTCGGCGGCCAGTGTCACCCGGGCGGTGGCGGCGCTGGAGAAACGCATTGGCACGCCGTTGCTCACACGCACTACGCGCAGTGTGCATCTGAGTGAGGCCGGCCAGCGTTATCTTGAAGACTGTCGCAGAATTCTTGCCGAAGTGCAGGAGGCCGAGGATTCAGCGGCAGGCAGCCATGCTCAGCCGCGTGGGCAACTGACGATCACTGCGCCGGTGTTGTTTGGTGAATTGTTTGTCACTCCGTTGATGGTGGATTTTCTTACGCAGTTCCCGGACGTCACGATCAATGCGCTGTTGGTTGATCGTGTGGTGAATGTGGTGGAGGAGGGCATCGATGTGGCTGTGCGCATCGGTGAGCTGCCGGATAGCAATCAGCACGCCATTCGCGTGGGTGAGGTGCGGCGGGTGGTTTGCGTATCACCGGCATTCCTGGCGGCTAATGGACATCCGACTCACCCGCAGGATTTGGCTCGAGGACCGGTTATCGCGACGTCTGCGACGGGCCAGTTACGCAGCTGGCCGTTTCTGGAAGGGGGCGAGCCCATCAGTGTGCGCACCGATCCCCGGTTGGTGGTTACGGCGAATCAGGCGGCGATCACCGCGGCTTGCCTTGGCTTGGGTTACACCCGGGTCTTGTCTTATCAAGTGGCACGCAAAGTCGCGGCAGGGGAGCTGGAAATTGTCCTGGCGAATTTCGAGATGCCTCCCTTGCCTATCCATGTGGTGTACCAGGGCGGACGCAAGGCTGCGGCGCGGGTTCGCAGTTTTGTCGACTTTACTGTCAAGGCGTTGAGGGAACATCCAGCCCTGCAGGTCTGATACGTTATTTCGCTGGATGAAATAATGGATTGCGTTTGTTGGTTATTCTGTTGTTTTGGTGACTGATGGAAGATGGCCCCCCAAGGTGCTGATCTCCCTGAACAACACCACTCAAGCGCGGAGTCGATCATGCAAGCCATCAAACTCTACAATTTTCCCCGTTCCGGCCACGCCCATCGTGTGCAGCTGATGCTGTCCCTGCTGCAACTGCCGACCGAGTTGATTTTGGTCGACCTCGCCAAAGGCGAACACAAAAAGCCCGAGTTCCTGGCGCTCAATGCTTTTGGCCAGATTCCGGTGCTTGATGATCAAGGTGTGGTGTTGGCGGATTCCAACGCGATCCTGGTGTACCTGGCGCAAAAATATGGCAATGGTCGTTGGTTGCCCACCGATCCGGTCGGCGCTGCCAAAGTCCAGCGCTGGTTGTCGGCCGCTGCCGGCCCTATCGCTTTTGGTCCGGCCAGGGCGCGTTTGATCACGGTGTTTGGTGCGCCTTACAACCCTGACGAGGTGATTCCTTATGCCCACAGCGTGCTCAAGGTCATCGATAAGGAATTGGCCAACACTGAATTTCTCGTCGGTAACGAACCTACCATCGCCGACGTAGCAGCCTACAGCTACGTTGCCCACGCACCGGAAGGCAATGTGTCGCTGGACGAGTACGCCAACATCCGCGCATGGTTGGCACGGGTCGAAGCCTTGCCTGGTTTTGTCGGCATGCCGCGCACGGTTGCCGGTCTGCAAAAAACAGCCTGACGTTTGTGGCCCGATGATCGGGCCCTTCACGCTGTGCCATTGGCGCAGGGGAGAAGCCGTGATGGACCGTTCACCGTGGCATGCTGGCGAAAGAGAGTTACAGGCGCATATCGGAGTTGGCGAGCGCATGGAGGCAGTAGGTCGCAGGGTTATTCGCGATTACATGCCGGACCAGCACCGCACGTTCTACGAGCAATTGCCGTTCATGTTGTACGGTGCGGTGGATGCAAACGGCAATCCGTGGGCCAGTGTGCTTGAAGGTGAAGCTGGTTTTGCTCATTCACCTGAGCCGCAACTGTTGCAGTTCAGCAGCGTGCCAGCAGCGGACGACCCGGCGCAATTGAGCGATGGCGCGGCAATCGGCCTGCTGGGTATTGAATTGCATACCCGGCGGCGCAACCGCATCAACGGTCATATCGGCGCAATGACGGCGAACGGTTTTGCGGTGAAGGTTGACCAGTCGTATGGCAATTGCCCGCAGTACATACAGTTGCGGCAGTTTCGCTCGGTGCCGCTGGCGGATGCATCAACGCGTCCCGCGCAGTACCTCAATGAACTGGACGAAGCAGCCAGAGCTGTGATCGCCGAGGCTGATACCTTTTTTGTCGCCAGCTATGTGGACGTCGATGGCGTTCGCTCGGTGGATGTTTCACACCGTGGCGGACAGGCAGGTTTCGTTCACATCGAAGGGAATTGCCTGACCATTCCAGACTTTGCGGGCAACCTTTTTTTCAACACTTTGGGCAACTTGCGGGTCAATCCAAAGGCCGGTTTGTTATTCATTGATTTCAATTCGGGTGACCTGCTGCAACTCAGCGGGCGCACCGAAATTATCCTGGAAGGACCACAGGTAGAGGCCTTTCAAGGTGCCGAACGTTTGTGGACGTTCCACGTGGAACATGTTGTTCGCAGACCTGCTGCTCTTGCATTGCGTTGGCGTTTCGACGGCGTTTCACCCACCAGTCTGCTAACAGGTACTTGGGAGCAAGCCAAAGCTCGCCTGCAAGCCAAGGCTTTAGGTGATCAATGGCGGCCATTGCGTGTCGTACGAATCGAAGCGGAAAGCCAGAACATTCGCTCGATTTACATGGAGCCCGCAGACGGAGCAGGGCTGCCGTTGTTTCAGGCCGGCCAGCATTTACCGTTGCGGTTCAACATTGATGGTGACGTGCATATCCGCACTTACAGTCTGTCGAGTGCCCCATCGGATGATTTTTTCCGTATCAGCGTGAAGCGTGATGGACGGGTGTCTTCACACCTGCATGAACACATTCGCGTCGGTGATCTGCTTGAAGCCCGAGCACCCCAAGGCCATTTCACTGTGGCCGCCAATGAGCGTCGGCCACTGGTACTGTTGGCTGCCGGAGTGGGCATTACGCCGCTGCTGTCGATGTTGCGTGAAGTGGTCTACCAAGGCTTGCGCACCCGTGGGATTCGTCCGACCTTGTTTTTGCAGAGTTCGCGTACCTTGGCGGATCAACCATTTCGTGCGGAAGTGGATCGCTTGCTCGAGCACGCCGGTGATGCGGTCAAGGTGATACGTTTGCTCAGTCAACCGGAGCCGAACGCTCTGGAAGGTGAAGACTTCGATTCGATCGGGCGTATCGATGTCGCACGGCTCACGGAATTGCTTGAAGTTGAAGACTACGATCAGCTGGATTTCGTCTTGTGTGGTCCCGGCAGTTTTACCCAGGCGATGTATGACGGCCTGCGTGAGCTGGACGTCCGCGATGTGCGGATTCACGCCGAAACCTTTGGCCCTTCGACGTTGCGCCGCCAGCCCGATCCGGATGCAATAGTGATCGAGCAACCACCGGCCGCCACCACGTCGGTGCCGGTGGTGTTCGAGCGTTCCGCCAAAGAGGCGCGTTGGCAACCCGAGGGCGGCAGCTTGCTGGAGCTGGCAGAAAGTCGTGGTTTGCAGCCCGAATTCAGTTGCCGTGGTGGCTCTTGCGGCACCTGTAAAACCCGTTTGATCAGCGGCCAGGTGCATTATCCACAACCACCAGCGGAGATACCGGAGGAGGGCGAGGTGTTGATTTGCTGTGCAATTCCGGCTCAGGGCGCGCAGCCTTTGGTACTTGATTTGTAGTTGCTGACAAAGGCTTCTACGAAGGAGCGGGTTCAACTCACAGGAGCTTTATGGTTTTTTTCGTTCGGCTGGTGTCGCTGCTGACTGCACTGACACTGCTCAATGGCTGCGATCAGCGGGAGGCGCCCCCGCTCGATCAGCAGCTGTACATCTGGCAGCGACAATGGACCCCCTCCCATGAAGCAGCGCTGCGCGACAGTCGCGCAGATTTTTCCACCCTGCGTGTGCTGGCATTGCAGGCATTTCCCCAGGCCCGATGGCATCGGGCGCTGATTGACCCTGAGCTGCTCAAGCACGATGGTCGGCCGCTGATCGCAGTGATTCGCCTCGATGGCCAGCTCAAGTCGCTGGATCAGAACGAAGTCACGCTGCAGATTCAGCAGGTGCTCAGCGACTGGCAGACACAAGGATTGACTGTCGCAGGTCTGGAGATCGATCACGACGCCGGCAATGCGCGGCTTTCGGCCTATCGAGAGTTTCTCCTGCATTTGCGCACGGTGCTGCCGGTCTCAATGCCACTGAGCATCACTGCGTTGCCGGCGTGGCTCGGCAGTGCGGAGCTGCCCGCATTGTTAGCCGCGGTCGACAGCAGTGTGTTGCAGGTTCACGCGGTAAGCGATCCTCGCCGTGGTTTGTTCGACCCCGACCAAGCCCGGCAATGGACGAACGCCTGGAGCCGAATAACCAAAAAACCTTTCTATCTGGCGCTGCCGGCATACGGTGTGGCGTTGTTGCCGAATGACGGCGGTGCGCCGGTCGTGGAAAGCGAAACTCGAATCGAACGTGACGGCAAGCGTCAGGAGTTGCTGGCCGATCCCCAACAATTGAGTCAACTCGCTGCACAATTGCGAAACGACCCTCCGAATCATCTGGCCGGATTGATCTGGTTTCGCCTGCCGCTGGCCAACGACCGGCGGGCGTGGAGCCTGACTACTTTGCGCGCCGTGTCGCGGGGAGATGCGCTCCATAGTCGGCTTACGCTGAGTTTCACGGAGCACCAGGGCCTGTATGACGTGAGCCTGATCAATCAGGGCAACCTCGACAGCGCCTGGCCCGAACGCGTCACTGTCGCAGTGCAAGGCTGTGATGGCGCCGATGCACTCGCCGGTTACACGTTGCAACAAGGCCCGGATCTGCTTACCTTCACCCGCTTGCGTGAGGGGCGGATTGCAGCCGGCGGACAACGCGCCGTTGGTTGGGCTCGCTGCAGCAAAATTGATCAAGGAGCTTCGAATGTTCACCCGTAACTGGCCGCGTCATCTGCTCTGCCTGAGCCTCAGCCTGCCACTGGGTTCGGCGTTGGCATGCGGGCCGGATTTCCCGATGCGCCTGCTGGATAACCGTGGTCAATCGTTGGCGGAGCTGCCGGAGGGCAACTTCAACTTCGAGATCAGCCGACTCGGGCACCGGATTGCCGGTTTGAATAACGTCAGCGCAACCGCATACAGCATGGATGGGCCAGACTACGCAGAGCAACGCAATCAGGCTGAGCAGGCGGGTTTGACGCCGGCGCAGCAGGCATTGGTAAAGCAGCTGCGTAGCCTGACCAATGCCTCGCAGGTTGAAGTACAGGGCGCGAACTTGCCCGACGAAATCCGTTTTTATCTGGCCGGTGCGGTGGCGTTCAACGTGGGTGACCATGGGCTGGCAGCCGAATACTTCGAAAAAGTGCTGGCGCTGCCCGCGGATCAACGCGCTTTGCGCAGTACCTGGGCAGCGTACTCGCTGGGCCGGGCGCGATTCGTCATGAGTGCCGGGGCCGGTGCGGCTCCTGATCTGCTGGCGCAAGCTCGCAAGGCTTTTGAGCAAACACGGCAACTGAGTATCGACGACTTCAGTGATCCGCTGGAACTGGGTATAGCCAGTCTCGGCGAAGAGGCCCGCGTAGCCCGCACCGCCGGCGACTGGAACACGGCCATCGAACTCTATGCCACGCAGAACCTGCACGGTTCGGCGGTGGGCTACACCTCACTCAAGCTGTTGGTGGCTGACTTGGCGGCCATGCCCGAAGAGCAGTTGGCCGAACGGCTCAAGGGCAAACCGGTACAGCAACTGGTAACGGCATCGTTGATCAGTCGACTGGGCTGGTCGTTCGGTGAACAACCGGCAAACGAATTGAAGCTGATTAAATTGCTGCAAAACAGCACGCTGGGCAGCCTCGATAATGCGGATCGGCTGGCGGCGGTGAATTATCAACAGGGCGATTTCGCCAGCGCCAAGGCATTCGTTGAACACGCAGGTGATGGTGGGCTGGCGTGGTGGTTACGCGCCAAGCTGGCGCTGCGTGATGGTGATAAAACTGCTGCGGCTGCGGCGTATGCCAAGGCGGCGCAGGCCTTTCCTCAGAATGAATCCTGGGGCGATCGGCGAACGCCGGACTTCGATTATGAAACGCTGCAACCCAAATGTCGGGTTGATGGCGAAAGTGCGATTCTGGCCCTGCAACGCGGGGATTACCTGCAAGCGTTCGACCAGCTTTATCGCAGCCAAAGTATCTACTGGTTTGACGCGGCGACGGTGGCCGAACGTGTGCTGACGCTCGACGAACTCAAGCATTACGTCGACACCCAGGTTCCAGCGCCACCCCCGCTCAGCCAGCATGACCGCGACAACTATGTGCCCTTGCCAGTGGCAGCGAGCCTGCGCAATTTGCTGGGCCGTCGGTTGTTACGCGAAGGGCATTATGAAGATGCGCCCGCCTATTTCGATAACGACGGGTTGCGCCACAAGGCCAGGCTGTATGGCGAGCAACGCCTGGCGGCCGATGCCGCTTGGTGGCCGACCCGCCGCGCCGCCGCTCTGTTCAACGCTGCGTGGACTGCACGTGAGTGGGGGATGGATATTCTCGGTTACGAAATGGCCCCGGATTTCGCCACCTTCGCCGGCAACTACAGCCTTGAAAGCACGGAGCTGAAAGTCGGGCCGCTGGTGGCCGAAGATGAAGTCAAGCGTCAGCAAGCCAGCGCTGCACAGCCTGACCAGCGTTATCACTACCGGTTTGTCGCCACACAATTGGCCAATCGCGCTGCGGATAATCTGCCGCATACCAGTCAGGCATTTGCTGCTGTGCTCTGTGAAGCGGCCGGTTGGAACAGCAGCCTTGCAGATCAAAGTGCGCTCTACCAACGCTATGTCAAAGACGGGCCTTTTGTGGAATGGGCGGCGGACTTTGGCAACCAATGCCCGTATCCCGATTTCGAGAACGCCGACAAACGCTATGTCACCCAGGTTACCGATGCCGCTCGCTCTGCATTGCGTCCATACAAGACGCCTTTGCAGGTGGGTAGCGTTGTTGCGGTCACGGCAGCGGCACTGTTGCTGATCTATCGCCGCCGCCGTAAAGCACAGTAAGGTTCAAGCCTGTTGCACAAAGGTCAGCCGTACGGCGAAACCGATCAACAGGCTACCGAATAACCATTGCTGCAAGCGCTGGGCCGAAGGGCTGCGTTGCAACCAGCGGCCGAGCGCTGTACCGATCAGGGCATAGGTGCTGTCGAAGAGCAAACCGACGCCGACCAGCACACCACCCAACACTGCAAATTGCGCGAGCACCGGCCCGGCCTGTGGGTTGATGAATTGCGGCAGTAACACGGAACAAAACAGCAGCGCCTTGGGGTTGAGCAGGTTGGTCAACAGACCGCGACGGATCGCTTCGCGCCAGCGGGCTTTCTGTATCGGTTGATGGCTGTGCAAGGCCGGCAGCATCGTCGTTCGCAGGCATTGAATGCCGATCCACAGCAGATACGCGGCACCCGCCAGTCGCACCACGTCGAATGTCCAGGGCGCCGCTTTGAACAATGCCGCCAGCCCCAGCGCCGCCAGTACAACGTGACAGCCGCGGGCTACTGCGAGTCCCACCGCTGTGGCGAGTGCCGCTCCTTTTCCCTGACGAGCACCGGTCTGCAGCAGCAGGATCATGTCAGGACCAGGCAACAGGTACACCACGGCCAGTGCCATGAAAAACAGCCAGAGTCCCGCCATGTCACACCCCATTTGTTGTCGATTTGGTAGGGCCAGTGTAGGGCGCAAGGGCAGGGCAGGTGCTTGCGTAGTTTGCTTCAAGATTGGGCTTTGTTGGCATAATCTGCCATGAACAGAACACATGACCATCGGAATCTGCCAAACATGAAACTGGATGCCTACGATCGCAAGATTCTCGCTGCACTGCAGCGCGATGGTCGCTTGACCAACGTGCAATTGGCCGAAGAGATCGGCCTGTCGGCGTCGCCCTGTTTGCGACGGGTACGCATGCTCGAAGAAGCCGGGGTGATTCGCGGTTATCAGGCCAACCTCGATCGCGATGAAGCCGGTCTTGGGTTGACGGTGTTTGTTGGCGTGAAGGTCGAGCGTCACAACGACGAACAGGCCGAGTCGTTTCGCCTGGCGGTCACGGCTTTGCCTGAGGTGATCTCGGCGTTTCTGGTGTCCGGGGAATCGGATTTTCTGTTGCAAGTGGTGGTGCCGGATCTGCGCGCGTACGACCGCTTTCTCACCGGATGCCTGTTGAAGTTGCCGGGTGTGAGCGATATCCGCAGTAACTTCGCGATCCATACGGTGAAAGCACCGGGCCCGCTTCCGTTGACGCATTTGCCTGGCTGAAGTGAATAGCTCGCCGCCTGCCGCAGGCTGCGAGCTTTTGATGTTGTTACATCTGGGTTGCCATTCCCTCCACATTCATCGCGGCCTGTCGCAAGGCTTCAGAACGGGTCGGATGCGGATGGCAGGTCAGGGCTATGTCTTCGGCTGACGCGCTGAACTCCATGGCCACGCAATATTCGCCAATCATTTCACTGACGCTCGGGCCTACCAGATGCACGCCGAGGATCTCGTCGGTGCGCTCATCGGCCAGCACTTTGGCAAAGCCCTCGGTCTCGTGATTGATTTTCGCCCGGCTGTTGGCGGTGAAGGGAAACTTGCCAACCTTATAGGCACGACCCTCGGCCTTCAGTTGTTCCTCGGTTTTGCCAACGCTGGCCAGTTCCGGTTTGGTGTAGATCACGTTGGGGATCAGCTCGTAATTAACCTCACCGGCCTTGCCAACGATCTGCTCGACACACGCCATGGCTTCGTCTTCAGCCTTGTGCGCGAGCATCGGACCTGATGTCACGTCACCAATGACCCAAATGCCAGCGACTTCGGTGCGGTGACCCTTGTTGGCGAGCATGCCGCGCTTGTCCGTGGCCAAGCCAACGTTCTCCAGGCCCAGGCCCTGTGTATAAGGTCGGCGTCCTATGGCTACCAACACATAATCAGCGTCGAGCACTTCGGCGGTTCCACCAGCGGCCGGTTCGACGTTGAGCTGCACACCTGTGTCAGATGTGGTTGCGCTCGTCACTTTCGAACTCAACTTGAAGCTGATCCCCTGTTTGCTCAAGGAGCGTTGCAGGGTTTTACCTGCTTCACCATCCACGCCAGGGCAGATTCGATCGAGGAACTCCACCACTGTCACCTTCGCGCCCAGACGCCGCCATACCGAGCCAAGCTCCAGGCCAATCACGCCGGCGCCGATGACCACCAGGTGTTTCGGTACTTCCGTCAGCGACAGGGCACCCGTGGAGTCGAGGATGCGTTTGTTATCGATCTCGACACCGGGCAGGGGAGTCGGCTCGGAGCCCGTGGCGATGATGATGTCCTTGGCGCTCAGTTCGGTCGTGCCGCCAGCAGCATCCGTGACGCTGACTTTGCCCGGCCCGTCGATTCGGCCCCAACCTTTGATCCAGTCGACCTTGTTTTTGCGAAAGAGAAATTCGATGCCCTTGGTCAGCCCAGTCACGCTTTCATCTTTCTGCTTCATCATCTGCGCGAGATTGAGGCTCGGTTTGACCTCAATGCCGAGATTGGCGAATTCTGCGCCCATGGCTGCGTCGTAGAGTTCGGAGGCATGCAGTAATGCCTTGGACGGCATGCAGCCAACATTCAGGCAGGTGCCACCAAGGGTGGCGCGCCCTTCCACGCAAGCCGCTTTCAAGCCGAGTTGACCCGCGCGAATCGCTGCGTTGTAACCGCCGGGGCCACCACCGAGTATCACGACGTCGTAAGTGCTCATGGATCTTCTCCTGGATTGAAAGGGATCGGAGGGGTAACCGTAGCCTTTGAGTAAAATTACGAGCGTAATATGTGCGTCCGAGGCATTCCGGTCAAGGCTTGGCCTTCGCTGCGCAGAATTCAGTGTGGTTCCACGTGGAACAAATGCTGGGCTGAGAACATTTTCATCCACTAGCGCAGTACGGGTAACAATTGTTAGAACTGTCCGTCGTGGCCGTAGTCATTTAAGTGAGGGCACGGCATTTTGTGCATTCGCTCCCTATGAGTCATTACGGCGCGAATCATGGAAAACGGCGATTAATTGAATAGCCTGCTATTTTTCCAAGATGGTCTACCCTCTGATCAGACGTCTGAAACAAGGGGGGAATCTCCATGCTCGCGCAACTTCCACCGGCCTTACAGAATCTGCAGTTACCGCTACGCCTGCGACTCTGGGATGGCCATGAGTTCAATCTGGGGCCGACGCCCAGCGTCACGATTGTGGTCAAGGACCCACAAATGGTTACCCAGTTCACCCATCCCAGCCTGGATGCGCTTGGCGCGGCATTTGTCGAAGGCAAACTGGAGCTGGAAGGCGCCATCAGCGACGTCATCCGCGTCTGCGATGAATGGAGTCAGGCGTTGCTGGATGAGGACGATGGCAGCCAGCCTGTGCGTACCGTCCACGACAAGGAAACTGACGCCAAGGCGATCTCCTACCATTACGACCTCTCCAATGCTTTTTATCAGCTGTGGCTCGACAGCGACATGGCGTATTCCTGCGCGTACTTCGAGACCGGCAGTGAATCGCTGGAGCAGGCTCAACAAGCAAAATTCCGTCATCTATGCCGCAAGTTGCGACTGCAACCTGGCGAGTATCTTCTGGATGTCGGCTGCGGTTGGGGTGGTTTGGCACGTTATGCGGCCCGTGAATTCGGCGCGAAGGTGTTCGGCATCACCCTCAGCAAGGAACAACTCGCGCTGGCCAGGGAGCGGGTCAAGGCTGAAGGCCTGGAGGATTTGGTCGAACTGCAATTGCTCGACTACCGCGACCTGCCGCAGGACGGCCGATTCGATAAAGTCGTCAGCGTTGGCATGTTCGAACACGTGGGGCACGCGAATCTTCCCGAATACTGCAAAACCCTGTTCGGCGCAGTGAAGGAGGGTGGCCTGGTGATGAACCACGGGATCACCGCCAAACACACCGACGGGCGCCCGGTAGGACGGGGAGCTGGCGAATTCATCGAAAAATACGTATTTCCCAACGGCGAGTTGCCACACCTGGCAATGATCTCTGCCGAGATCAGTGAAGCGGGTCTGGAGATCGTCGATGTCGAGAGTCTGCGCCTGCATTACGCGCGCACGCTGGATCACTGGAGCGAACGCCTGGAAGACAACCTTGAAGCCGCCGCCAAACTGGTGCCTGAACAGGCGTTACGCATTTGGCGTCTATACCTGGCCGGGTGCGCCTATGCCTTCGCTCGCGGCTGGATCAATCTGCACCAGATTCTTGCGGTGAAGGCGCATGCCGATGGCAGTCATGAACTGCCATGGACGCGGGACGATATCTACAATCCTTAAAGTATCGGTGAAATAAGCCGGGCGACCCGCATACCGACCTGTTGCAGGTGGCGAGTCTCCCGGCCTTCCTCTTTGGCGATTTCGTGGGCTTGGGCAAAGTCATCGTTGAGCATCTGCTCCACTTCGCCGGCAAATGTGCTGTCGACCGTCAGCAACATCACTTCGAAATTCAACCGGAACGAGCGGTTATCCATGTTGGCGCTGCCAATGGCGCTGATCTCACTGTCGATCAACACCACTTTCTGATGCAGGAAACCCGGCTCATAGCGGAAAACCCGTACGCCGGCGCGCACGGCTTCAAAGGCATAGAGGCTGGAGGCGGCGTAGACGATTCGGTGGTCAGGCCGCGACGGCAACAGAATTCGCACATCGACACCACGTAATACCGCCAGCCGCAGGGCGGCGAAGACGGCTTCGTCGGGTATGAAGTAGGGACTGGTGATCCACACGCGTTCTGTCGCCGCGTGGATGGCCTCGACGAAGAATAACGAACAGGTCTCGTAGGGATCCGCCGGGCCGCTGGCGAGCATTTGACACAGTACGCCGTCGTCCGGGTACACCTCCGGCAGGATCAGCGGCGGCAACGAACGGGCTGCCCAGAACCAGTCTTCGGCGAAGGATTCCTGCATGCAGGCCACTACCGGTCCACGCACCTGTACATGAGTATCGCGCCAGGGCGCCAAGGGTGGTTTCTCCCCCATGTACTCGTCGCCCACGTTGTGCCCCCCGACGAAGCCGATAACGCCGTCGACCACCACGATCTTGCGGTGGTTGCGGAAGTTGACCTGGAATCGATTCAACCAGCCGCTGCGAGTGGCGAAGGCTTTGACCTCGACACCGGCGTCACGCAGTGACTGAACATAGCTGTGTGGCAAAGAGTGGCTGCCGATTCGATCATAGAGCAGATAGATCGCCACGCCTTCAGCTGCTTTTTCCAACAACAGTTTATGCAGGCGCTGGCCGAGACGGTCGTCGTGAATGATGAAAAACTGGATCAGCACCGCTTCCCGGGCTTGGCTGATGGCATCGAAAATCGCATCGAACGTTGCCCGGCCATTGATCAACAGTCGTACGTCGTTGTTGGCCAGGCACGGCATGCGCCCGAGCTTGGGCATGGCCCTTAACGACGCGTAAGCGGTGGAAGCACGAGCGGTTAGCGCCTCTTCAACCCACGGCCGCCAGTTGAGCTCAGAAATTGCCTTGCGCATTTCTTCGTTGGCCTGACGTCGGGCCTTGATGTAACCATCGAAGGTGCTGCGACCGAACACCAGATAGGGGATGAGTGTCAGGTAAGGCATGAAGACCAGAGACAGCGCCCAGGCAATCGATCCCTGAGCGGTTCGAACGGTCAACACGGCATGAATTGCTGCAATCGTGCCCAGGGAGTGCAGCAGGGCGATGGTGTAGCCAAAAATATGCGGTCCGAAATAATCCATGGGGGCAGCCTTGCTCCTGAAGATTCAATGCTTAACAGACCATGTTCCGGGCAGAATGTCGCTATTTAATTGGCCCATGAACCGAAGCTTGCGGCTGACGTCTAACGGCCACCAATGATCAGGAGTTACACGATGAACGTTCGTCTGCTGGGTTTGGCCATCACGCTGGGTTTGGCACTTCCTGTGGCCGCTCAGGCGCAGATGCTGCAACCGGGTTTGTGGGAATTGACCTCGAGCAACATGAAGGTCGATGACCAGAACCTGCCGGATCTGCAACTGATCCTCGGTCAGATACAAAGCCAGATGACCCCTGAACAACGGGCACAGCTGGAAAAACAGGGCATCACCATGGGGGGCAAAGGCATTCGCGCGTGCCTGACGCCGGAACAGGTCAAGACCGACAATATTCCGCTGACCGATCCGCAATCAGGCTGCAAGCAGGAAATCACCGAGCGCACCGGCAATCAGTGGAAATTCCGTTTCAGCTGTCCGAAAGCGCAGGGCGCGGGTGTCGCCACGTTCCTCAGTGACCGTGAGTTCACCACCAAGGTCAATGGCACGTTCAATGCCACCGGCATTCAGCAAAAGGGTAGCCTCGATACCCGCGCCGTATGGCTGGGGCAGGATTGCGGCACTGTTAAACCTCGGGCATAAAAACTTCGCGGGGTGCAGGCTCCCACGGGTCACGCCCTTGGGAGCTTCAACCTCCGGCCATGCCGGTGGAGCTCAGCCATTCACACACCGCTTCAACCTTCATCCTGCCAAAATCCTCCCCGCTGTTACTGCGCACACTGACAAAGCCACCCGCCTTTTCCTTTTCCCCCACGACCACCAGGTACGGCACGGTTTGACGGTGCTGGCGAATCTTGTAGCGGACCTTTTCGTTACGCAGGTCCGACAGGGCGCGAACGCCGCCACGACGTAACGTCTCGGTAACGGTGTGCGCGTAGTGGGCCTGGCGATCATCCATGCTGACGACCATCACATGCGCTGGCAGGCGCCAATACTGCAGCTCCTGATGACTGGACCAGCACGTTCCATAGACCCGTTGTTGCAAGGTGCCGCTGACGTGATCCAGGGCGAATGCCTGCAGTACCCTGGTGGTTGGGACATGCGGGCCGGTGGTCCAGTACTCGGTTTCACCGAGGCGATAGAGCGAAAGACTTTCCGACGACGATGTCGCCTTGCGGCGGATTGAATGGTTGGTTGCTGCCAGCGATTGCATGCGCGCTTCGATGAGCGGCAGATCGGTCGCGGCGAGGGCTCGCTCGACGGCAAACTCGCAAAAGAACCCGTCACCCAGTGCCGAGCCCACGCGCATTTGCGCATGCGGATGAAGTTGTTTTACGGCCATCGCCAGCATCAGCGTGCAGGACCGGCGCAGGATCTCCAGGCCGTCCGGCTCCTGCGGCGTGACTATGCTGACCCGGGCATTGGCTGCGACCATGAATTCGCAGTCCACCAAGACGCCGTTGACGCGTCCGGCCACCGCCGCGTTGGCCAGCCCCAGGCCAATACTTGCGGCGATTTCATGCACGGTCAGTGGTTGGTCGTACTCACGCAATGAACCATCGGGCAGGGTGATCTGGATCATGATTATTGTTCTCGAATACTTCGATCACACGCGCTAGCGGTTTAACCATAGAACCAAATCCCGTCCGCTGTCATGTAGACATTTGTCGAGGTTCGATTCGTCCGGATGGTCATCCGAAAGCAGGCTCAATTGCCCAACGCCGGGATTGGCTATGAGGTATCGCAACGATGCTTCGCCTTACCCAATCAGGCCGGGTTAGCCCCTCATGAGCGAGCCCATCATCGAAACACCATCACAATGTTATGGTATAACATGATTATCGCGATCGTTATTCGTGAAGAATTTTTCATGTTTGGCAAGCCCCGGGGGTTGACCGGGCTTTCTTGAGGAGCAACTGATGGCAAATCGCTTACCTGTCACGGTCCTGTCGGGCTTTTTAGGGGCCGGAAAAAGTACACTTCTTAATTACATACTACGTAATAGAGAAAACCTTCGGGTTGCGGTTATCGTCAATGACATGAGTGAAATCAACATTGACGGCGGCGAGGTGCAGCGCGATGTCAGCCTTAATCGCGCCGAAGAAAAACTCGTTGAAATGAGCAATGGCTGCATCTGCTGCACCTTGCGTGAGGATTTGCTGGAGGAGGTCGGCAAGCTTGCCAATGAGGGACGCTTTGATTACCTGTTGATCGAATCCACGGGCATTTCCGAGCCGCTACCCGTCGCGGAAACCTTCACGTTCCGCGACGAAAACGGGCAAAGTCTCACGGATATTGCGCGGCTCGATACCATGGTCACCGTGGTCGATGGCATGAATTTCCTGATCGATTACCAAGCCGCGCAAAGCCTCGCATCCCGAGGCGAAACGCTGGGAGAAGACGATGAACGCGCGATCACCGACCTGCTGATCGAGCAGGTGGAGTTCGCTGATGTGATCCTGATCAGCAAGATCGACCTCATCAGCAGTGGCGATCGGGATGAGCTGATGGCGATCCTGAAACGGCTCAACGCCCAGGCTGAGATCATTCCAATGGTCATGGGCGAAGTACCGCTCGGCAAAATCCTCAATACCGGTCGCTTCGACTTCGACAAAGCCGCTCAAGCGCCTGGCTGGTTGCGTGAGTTACGCGGCGAACATGTTGCTGAAACTGAAGAGTACGGCATTGCCTCCAGCGCTTATCGGGCACGTCGCCCCTTTCATCCGCAACGCTTTTTCAGTTTCATTGACCGGCCATGGGTCAATGGCAAACTGCTGCGTTCCAAGGGGTACTTCTGGCTGGCCAGCAAACATATGGATGCCGGAAGCTGGTCCCAGGCGGGAGGATTGGTGCGCCATGGTTTCGCCGGGCGCTGGTGGCGCTTTGTGCCGAACAACCAATGGCCGCAGGACGAGGAAAGCACAGCCGCCATTATGGAAAACTGGACCAGCGACACAGGAGATTGCCGCCAGGAACTGGTCTTCATCGGTCAGAACATCGACTTCAAACAACTCACTGCAGAGCTCGACGATTGCTTGCTGACACACGCTGAAATGGCGCTGGGAGTCCAAGGCTGGCGAATGCTCCCGGACCCCTTTGGCCCTTGGCATGAAGAGGCCGCCTGAGCTTTCCATTGACCCCGTTCAGAAGTCGTGGGTTGCTGCTGTCGCTTAACAACGCTGGAGCAGCACGCCGCTCAAGGCTTCAGCCAGGTGCCCTGGCTTTGCGCTTCGCAGTACGGCTGCAAATACGCCGCATCGGTGGCCACGCCGTAATAGTGAATATCCTGCCGGTAAGGCATATTGGCGACTTGAGCGTTGCTGCACACGCCGAACGCTCCTGCAGGGCACTGGTCGACGTATTGCACGTCGACCTTCTGCCCGGCCAGGTTCGGTTGGCAGAAGCCGTCGGCGAACAGTTTTTGCGGGATGTTGCGGTTCTGCTGGCAGACTTTGACGTCGAGTCGTTCCGCCTGGCTATGGACAACGCAGGCCTGCGCCAGCGCTTCGCCACTGGCAAGCGTCAGCAGAAACGCCAATCCAATCCACCGCATCCTTACCTCCTCAGAAACCTTCGATCATGTTGCAGAACATTCCCACCCATGTCATCGCCGGGCCATTGGGGGCCGGCAAGACCAGCCTGATCAAGAACCTGCTGGCGCAACGTCCCGCGGATGAACGCTGGGCAGTGCTGATCAACGAGTTCGGTCAGATTGGCATCGACGCTGCACTGCTCACCCAGGAAGACGATGGTATCGCACTGGGGGAAGTGGCCGGGGGGTGTTTGTGTTGCGTCAACGGTGCGCCATTTCAGGTCGGTCTCGGGCGTCTGCTGCGCAAGGCGCGGCCGGATCGATTGTTCATCGAGCCTTCCGGCTTGGGGCATCCGATGAATTTGCTCAAGCAGTTGAGCGAGGCGCCATGGCGAGGCGTGTTGAGTCTGCAACCCTGTGTGCTGGTACTCGATGCGCAAGCGCTTGTAGCGGGCAAGCCGCTGCCTGAGGCCCAACAGGAGGCGCTGAACAGTGCGGGATTGTTGCTGATGAACAAGTCTGAAGGACTTGCGCAAGCGGACCGGCAGCGAATTGCCGCCACGTTGCCGATGCGTAAACTGCATTGGACGCAACAAGCTGCGCTGTCTTTGAGTGAGTTGCCCGGGCTGGTTTCGCGAGCGGTGGCGGGTGTGGATAACTTTGTGATGCCGAAAAGTCTGGCGCAGCTCGCGGCGATCTGGAGCGACCCGGTTCTGCCGATCTGTTTAAGCCAGGAACAGGAGGGTGGCTGGAGCATCGGCTGGCGCTGGCATCCGAGCCAGGTCTTTGAGGCCGCTCTCGTTGCGCGCTGGCTTGAAAGCCATTGCTGGCGGCGTGCGAAGCTGGTTATTCACAGTGACAAAGGCTGGATATCGGCCAACGCGCTGGATAATTCCGTGGTGGCGTGGCAACCGAGTGAATGGCGTAAGGATTCGCGGATTGAATTGATTTTCAGTGCGCCGCAAGACCTCGAAGTGCTGCAAAGAGGCCTGGCCAACTGCCGGAGGCATTGAAGATCACGACCGCCACTTGTTGTGTTCCTGCCGCCAATGATTCAGCTCGATCACCTGAGCGCTTGGCTTGACCACATCGACCACAGGGGGCGTGTCGTCAAACGGCATCGGGTACGGCGCCAGTTCGATTTGCGCGCTGTGGGCGCCGAACTGAGTGATGGTGCCGTTATGCCGCGTTTCGCCGGTGACCGTGAATTCAAAGTTATACACACGGGCCAGACGTCGCCGGCCAGCGGCATCCTTGATGAAGCCCATTTTTTTCAGCGCCACGTTGCCATCGAGCAGCTCGATCCCCAGGTTGCTGCAATGCTGCTTGACCCGCTCCAATGCACGTTCGCGCAAGCCGTGGTTGTGCCAAAGCCAGGCGCCAGCAGTGGCGAGCAGCATCAGCACGAAAATATTTCCAAGGGTCAGCATCAACAGGGCGCTCCAACAAGATAGTGTCAGCTTAACTGCGTCGCCGGTCTGTCGTACAGGCTGCGTTTAGTCGCATACTGCGCCGCTCGAATTTCAATCGTTTTACGGAAATCTCACCGCATGAAACGTACACCCCATCTGCTCGCTATCCAGTCCCACGTGGTGTTCGGTCACGCTGGCAACAGTGCCGCGGTTTTCCCGATGCAGCGGGTCGGGGTGAATGTCTGGCCGCTGAACACCGTACAGTTCTCCAACCACACACAGTACGGGCAGTGGGCCGGTGACGTGCTGGCGCCGCACCAGATCCCTGATCTGGTCGAAGGCATCGCGGCGATTGGCGAGCTGGGCAATTGCGACGCAGTGCTCTCGGGCTATCTCGGCAGCGCGGCGCAGGGCCGGGCGATTCTCACAGGGGTGGAGCGGATCAAGTCGATGAATCCCAAAGCGCTGTACCTGTGTGATCCGGTCATGGGTCATCCGGAGAAGGGCTGCAGCGTGCCCGCGGAAGTCAGCGATTTTCTGCTGGAAGAAGCCGCCGCCGTGGCTGACTTCATGTGTCCGAACCAACTGGAACTCGACAGCTTCTCGGGGCGCAAGCCGCAATCGCTGTTTGATTGCCTGGCGATGGCGCGCTTGTTACTGGCACGCGGGCCGAAGGCGGTGTTGGTCAAACATCTGGACTACCCGGGAAAAAACCCGGACGTCTTCGAAATGCTGCTGGTGACAGCGCAAGGCAGTTGGCACCTGCAACGCCCGCTGTTGGCGTTTCCGCGCCAACCTGTGGGCGTTGGTGATCTGACGTCCGGGTTGTTCCTGGCGCGTGTGCTATTGGGCGATAGCCTGCTGGCAGCTTTCGAGTTCGCCGCATCGGCGGTGCACGAGGTGTTGCTCGAGACTCAGGCCTGCGCCAGCTATGAGCTGGAGCTGGTGCGCGCGCAGGATCGGATTGCCCATCCGCGGGTGCGGTTCGAGGCGACATCGATCAGCCTTTGATCGAAGTGCAAAAAAGATCGCAGCCTGCGGGGATCTGAATTCCTCTGCAGGAACTGCCGCAGGCTGCGATTTTTTTGCTTTACGCGTCGCCTTTGATTTCCTGGTAACGCTTTTCCAGTTCCTGGCGAATCTGGCGGCGTTGCTGCGCCTGCATATAGCGACGCTTGTCTTCGCTGTTCTGCGGTTGCAGTGGCGGCACCGGGGCGGGTTTACGTTGGTCATCCACCGCGACCATGGTGAAGAAGCAGCTGTTGGTGTGACGCACTGAGCGCTCACGGATATTTTCGGTCACCACCTTGATGCCCACTTCCATGGACGTGTTGCCGGTGTAGTTGACCGAGGCGAGAAACGTCACGAGTTCGCCGACATGGATCGGTTCACGGAAAATCACCTGGTCCACCGACAGGGTCACCACGTAGCGACCTGCATAACGGCTGGCGCAGGCGTAGGCCACTTCATCGAGGTATTTGAGCAGGGTGCCGCCGTGAACATTGCCAGAGAAGTTGGCCATGTCGGGGGTCATCAATACTGTCATCGACAGTTGGGCGTTTCCGGGTTCCATAGCGTTCTCACGGTTCAAGGCCAGGTTTGAGGGGACGCACCTCTACGGGTGCCTCGGCGGTTTTTTCAAACCAACAGTTATCGGGACGCCGGGCGGCTGATCGCCGTCACGCCGGATCGATCTGTTTCCATATATTGCACCGCCTTTCGGCTGGAAGTCCCGGTGTTACCCTTCAAAAGCCCATCCCCAAGGGCAAAATGCCTACGCGGATAGCGGATTTTCATTCTGCTCGCTCGGACGATTCCCACGCCCGATGTATGAGCAGCGTCACCCAAGGAGCCTCACACCATGCATGCCATCAGTTTTATTCAGGACCTGGCAGTGATCATGTTGGTCGCAGGTGTGGTGACCGTTCTTTTCCATCGCTTCAAACAGCCCGTGGTGCTGGGGTACATCGTTGCCGGGTTCATCATTGGCCCGCACACCCCGCCGTTCGGCTTGATCCATGACGAAGAAACCATCAAGACTCTCGCGGAACTCGGGGTGATTTTCCTGATGTTCTGCCTGGGCCTCGAATTCAGCTTGCGCAAACTGTTCAAGGTCGGCGCCACGGCATTTATCGCGGCGTTCCTGGAAATCGTGCTGATGATCTGGATCGGCTACGAAATCGGTCGCTGGTTTGACTGGAATACCATGGATTCGCTGTTCCTGGGTGCAATCCTGGCGATTTCCTCGACCACCATCATCGTCAAGGCACTCAACGACCTGAAGATGAAAAACCAGCGTTTTGCGCAATTGATCTTCGGTGTGCTGATCGTTGAAGACATCCTCGGCATCGGCATCATCGCATTGCTCTCGAGCATCGCAGTCAGTGGCACGGTCAGCTCCGGCGAAGTGTTTTCTACGGTTGGCAAGCTTTCGCTGTTCATGATCGTCGCCCTGGTGATCGGCATCTTGCTGGTGCCGCGGTTGTTGGCCTATGTGGCGAAATTCGAAAGCAACGAAATGCTGCTGATTACCGTGCTGGGCCTGTGTTTCGGCTTCTGTCTGCTGGTGGTCAAGCTCGAATACAGCATGGTGCTCGGCGCATTCCTGATCGGCGCAATCATGGCTGAATCCCGGCAATTGCTGAAAATCGAGCGCCTGATCGAGCCGGTTCGCGACTTGTTCAGCGCGATTTTCTTCGTTGCCATCGGGTTGATGCTCGACCCGCTGATCCTGCTGCAATACGCCTGGCCGATTGCGGTCATCACCGTGGCAGTGGTTCTTGGCAAAATGCTGTCCTGTGGGCTCGGTGCCTTTATCGCCGGCAATGACGGACGTACCTCACTGCGCGTCGGGATGGGCCTTTCACAGATCGGCGAATTTTCTTTCATCATCGCTTCGCTGGGCATGACCCTGCAGGTCACCAGTAACTTCCTCTATCCGGTGGCGGTAGCGGTATCGGTGATCACTACGTTGCTGACGCCGTATCTGATTCGTGCCGCCGATCCGCTGTCGATCAAACTGGCGGCGGTGATGCCGCAGCGACTGGGACGCGTATTGGGGATGTATGGCGAATGGCTGCGCAGCATCCAGCCACAGGGCCAGGGTGCGCTGCTGGCGTCGATGATCCGAAGGATCTTGCTGCAAGTGGGGGTCAATCTGGCGTTGGTGGTGGCGATCTTCTTCGCGGGCGCTTACTTTGCCGAACGCATTTCCACTTATCTGCAGGATTGGATCAGCGATCCGAGTTGGCAGAAGGCATTGATCTGGGGAGGAGCGCTGCTGTTGTCGCTGCCATTCCTGATTGCCGCGTATCGCAAGCTCAAGGCGCTGTCGATGCTGTTGGCTGAGATGGGCGTGAAGCCGGAGATGGCGGGGCGCCACACGCAGCGAGTGCGTCGGGTGATCGCCGAAGTGATCCCGATTCTCTCGCTGCTGGTGATTTTTCTGTTATTGGCAGCCTTGTCGGCCAGTATTTTGCCGACCAACAAGTTGCTGCTACTGATTGCCGTGGTTGCGGCCGCTGTGGCGGCGTTGCTGTGGCGCTGGTTCATCCGCGTCCACACGCGGATGCAGGTAGCCTTGCTGGATACGCTGGACAATCACAAGGATTCGCCAGGGCACTGACCCGGCCGGGCGTCAGCTGACTCAGCTTTCCAGCCAGACGTCCCGCGCCCAATGCCATACCGATTCCCAGGTTTCTTCTGTCACCAGCTCTTCTTCGGCGGACCATAACACCACGGTGCCGTCTTCTTCGACGCAGTAGTAGTCGTCGCCGTCCTGGCAGATCGGGATCAGGCTGCGATCCACGCCGGCATCCCAGGCGTTGGCGGCAACGTCCGGCAAATAGGTGTGCGATTGCGGGTCGGTGACGGTCACCGGCTCCAGGCTGCCGTAGACCACGTCGCTGACGGTCAGCAAAAACTCTCTGAAGACGAACGGAATGTCGATGAACAATTGTTCTTCAATTTCCACCAGCAGGTCTTCGTCAGGCAACTCCAAGGGGACCGGTACCGGTTCATTGGCTTCACGCAGTTGTTCGATGATTTCTTCCACGTCCGGGATCCTCTTGCTTGTATGGCGCGGTTTATATGGGGCGGTTTATACAGTAGCTCGCTATAGATGCAACCGCGAAATAGAAAACCCCAGCCGAGGCTGGGGTTTTTATTACCGCAAGTGAAGCGCGGAGGGTAATCAGCCGTTCTGGCGGATACCTGCGACCAGCCAAGGCTGGTTTTCGCCCTGTGCACGTTCCATGTTCCAGCTTTCGCTGAACACTTCGCCCTGGTCGAAACGCGAGGTTTTCGACACGCCG
>NZ_RCNY01000007.1:0-64849 GCF_004307635.1 Pseudomonas sp. Sample_22 | reverse complement strand
ACTTATCCATAGAAAATGAAACATGCTACTTATTATTACAGATATCTTTCAACGATTTGCCTGGTTTGAAGGCAACTGTGTTGCTGGCCTTGATTTTGACTGGCTCACCGGTTTGCGGGTTTTTGCCGGTACGGGCGCCGCGGTGGCGTTGCAGGAAGGTGCCGAAGCCTACCAGCGTTACGCTGTCTTTGCGGTGCAGGGCGCCGGTGATTTCTTCGAGTACGGCGTTGAGAACGCGGTTGGCCTGCTCTTTGGTGAGGTCTGCTTTTTCAGCAATTGCTGCAGCGAGTTCTGGTTTACGCATATTAGTGAAGCCCCTTTGACGGTTTTTTGTTGTTATGTCCGTGCTGCTCTCTGTGGAACAGCGCCCAAAGCGCCGCAGGTGCTCTACTCTGCGGCAGACGGGAGTGAGGATGGCACGCAGCGAGGAGCCGCGCCAGTATCGACGCGGCCAATGTAGGGGCAAAACAGGGGTGATTCCGACAGAACGACCGGTATTTACGCCAGCAGTGCCGGAAGCTCTTTGTTCAGGGCCAGTTTCTCCATCACGGCCGCGCCCGTCAGGGCATAACCGAGCAGTTTTCCGCTGGCATCGCGGCATAGCACTTTGATGTCGGCCCCCTGCCCTTCGACCGTCCAGACCCCCTCCGAACCCCGAGGTGGCGGGGACACCACCAATGGGCAGACCGGGGTTTTCACGGTGATGGGCATCGGGCCGTAGCTGACTGCTGTCGGCTTGCCGGCGAGGGTCTGGGCCAGCGCCCTCGCACAGCTCATCAGGGGCATCACGTACAACAGATTCAGCCCATCGACCTCGGCACAGTCGCCCAACGCGTAGATATTGGCGTGAGAAGTCTTCAGGTGACGATCGACCACGACCCCCCGATTGACCTGCAACCCGGCCGCGGCCGCCAGATCGATGCGTGGACGCAGGCCAATGGCCGAGACCACCACATCGCACGGGATAACCTGACCATCGGACAAATGCGCCTCCAGGCCATCGGCAACCCGTTGCAAGCGAGTCAGCACAGGCCCCAGGTGGAAACGTGCACCAAGGCTTTCCAGACCGGCTTGAACCGCCGCGGCCGCTGCCGGGTGCAACAGGGTCGGCATGACCTGTTCACACGGTGCAACCAATTGCACCTCGTAGCCACCCAGGCTCAGGTCGTTGGCAAACTCGCAGCCAATCAGGCCGGCACCGAGCAAGAGCACCCGTTGCTTGCCGGCGGCTGCCGCGCGAAAGCGGGCGTAGTCTTCCAGGTCATTGATAGGGAACACGCAGTCCGCCGCATCGCCTTCGATGGGCACCCGCACGGTTTCTGCGCCCCAGGCCAGGATCAGGTCACGGTAAATCACCGATTCTTCGCCGATCCACAAGCGCTTGTGACCCGGATCGATGCCGCTGATGCGCGTATGGGTGCGCACTTCGGCCTTCAACTGTTCGGCCATGGCGCCAGGTTCGGCCATGCTCAGTCCGTCGGCGTCCTTGTTTTTGCCAAAACCGGTGGAGAGCATCGGTTTGGAGTAGGAGCGCCCGTCATCGGCGGTAATCAGCAGCAGCGGGGTTTCGCTATCGAGTTTGCGAAACTCCCGGGCCAGGTTGTAGCCCGCCAGGCCAGTGCCGACGATCACGACAGGTGCGTTCATTCCTTACTCCTCTGAAGGTCTTAGTTGATTTCGATCATTTCGAAATCCATTTTGCCGACGCCACAATCCGGGCACAGCCAGTCTTCCGGCACGTCTTGCCACAGGGTGCCCGGCGCAATGCCGTCATCCGGCCAGCCGTCGGCTTCGTTGTAGATCAGGCCGCAGACCACACATTGCCACTTTTTCATTCAGGTACTTCCTCAGTTCAGGCGTTTTGCCGGCTCGGACGGTCGATGCTTGCAGCTCTGCCGTCCGGCTCAGGGCGTTTTGTATAGAGGGGGCCGGGCAGATGCAAGCCTGTTCGGCGCAACGGCTGGGCGGATCACTCAAATTCACAGGCTGACATGTTAAGCTCGGCGCCTCCTTTGCTGCCAATAATGACTCATTGTGCAACACACAGAACGCCTCTCCCCGCTCGCACTCTGGCTCCCCCAAAGCCGGCTGACGCCTCAGCCCGACACGTCCGTCCTCGACTGGTTGTTCGATGATGGCTCGCTGACCAGGCGCCTTGTTCAACTGACCAACGATGCCTTCAGCGTCACGCCGCTGTTCGAAGGCTGGCAGGCCCTGCGCGCAGACGAATGCCTCGCGCTGGACCTTGCCGAAGGTACTGAAGGCTGGGTGCGCGAGGTGTATTTGCGAGGTCATGGTCAAGCGCTGGTGTTTGCCCGAAGTGTGGCGTCGCGCAGTGCATTGCAGGGCGATGGCTTGCATATGGATGAATTGGGCAGCCGATCCCTGGGCGAATTGCTGTTTTGTGACCGCGCGTTCCAGCGTCAGGCCATCGAGGTTTGCCACTACCCCCAGGAATGGTTGCCGAACGAAGTGCGGGCTCCTGAATTATGGGGCCGCCGTTCGCGCTTCGACCGTGGCGCATTGAGCATACTCGTGGCCGAGATTTTCCTTCCGTCCCTGTGGAACGCTGCCGGCGTCCAAACGGAGAGCCGTTGATGTACCAGAGCCTGCTCAAGTCCCTGAATCGCTTGAACCCTCGGGCCTGGGACTTCATTCAACTAACCCGCATGGACAAGCCGATCGGCATCTACCTGCTGCTGTGGCCGACGCTGTGGGCGCTGTGGATTGCCGGTAAGGGCTCGCCTTCGCTGGCCAACATCGTGATTTTCGTCCTTGGCGTGATGCTGACCCGCGCCGGCGGCTGCGTGATCAACGATTGGGCCGACCGCAAGGTCGATGGCCACGTCAAACGTACTGCGCAACGTCCGCTGGCCAGCGGCAAGATCAGCTCGAAAGAGGCGCTGGTGTTCTTCGCGCTCTTGATGGGCGTGAGTTTCCTGCTGGTGCTGTGCACCAATGCTCCGACGATCTGGTTGTCGCTGGGCGGTTTGGCGCTGGCCTTCACCTACCCGTTCATGAAGCGCTACACCTATTACCCGCAAGTGGTGCTGGGCGCGGCGTTTTCCTGGGGCATGCCGATGGCTTTCACCGCCGAGACCGGGGAACTGCCGGCTGCAGCGTGGCTGCTGTGGATCGCCAACCTGTTATGGACGGTGGGCTACGACACCTATTACGCGATGACCGACCGTGATGACGACTTGAAGATCGGCGTGAAGTCCACGGCCATCCTGTTTGGTGACGCGGACCGGGTGATCATCCTGACCTTGCAAGGCCTGGCACTGGCCTGCTTGCTCTTGGCGGGCTCCCGATTCGAACTCGGCGGCTGGTTCCACCTGGGGTTGGTGGTGGCGGCAGGCTGCTTTGCCTGGGAGTTCTGGTACACCCGCGACAAGGATCGCATGCGCTGTTTCAAGGCGTTTTTGCACAATCATTGGGCAGGGTTGGCGATTTTTGTCGGGATTGTGCTGGATTACGCGTTGCGCTGACCCAAGGCCTGTCTTTGAACTGCGTTACGCAGGAGCCAGGCTTACCCGCGATGGCGCCTTCAAGATCGCTATCGCGGGCAAGCCTTGCGCCTGCAGAAGAGCGGTTACTTCTGCGACTCGTGAACGACGTGCCACACGTCCTTCATCTTGTCGCCCGTCATGTCTCCCGGCTTCTTGTCCTTCACAAACGTGTAAAGAGGCTTGCCGTCATAGGCGTACTGCATCTTCCCGTCATCTCGCTTGATGACGCTCCACTTGCCCTCGGCCGTGGCGCCCGCCGGCGCCATCATCGGTGGCCAGTTCTTCGCGCACTCGTCGTTGCACATCGACTTGCCGCCCGAGTCCTTGTCGAACGTGTACAGGGTCATGCCATTGTGATCGACCATCATGCCGTCTTTCATCATCGCCGGGTCGGCGGCCAAGGCCAGCGTCGGCAGCGTTAGCGCCGCCGTAACCAGCAGTGCCTTCCAGGATTGAGCAATGTGATTCATGGAAACCTTCCTTTTGCGGTTGTCAGGATTCGGACTTAGAGCTTAGCCCAGGATCATGGCAATCGCCGGTCGACTAAAATACTGTCACACGACTGCAATAATTCCGTTATCTAATGCGGCGCAAGACAGTTAAATGACAAGAGGACTAAGGCATGGTTGGCAGGAGCATTCTGATCGTCGACGACGAAGCGCCCATTCGCGAAATGATCGCCGTTGCGTTGGAAATGGCCGGCTATGACTGCCTGGAAGCGGAGAACTCCCAGCAGGCGCATGCCATTATCGTCGACCGCAAGCCGGACCTGATCCTGCTCGACTGGATGCTCCCGGGCACGTCCGGCATCGAGCTGGCCCGCCGCCTCAAGCGCGACGAACTGACCGGGGATATCCCGATCATCATGCTCACCGCCAAGGGCGAAGAGGACAACAAGATCCAGGGCCTGGAAGTGGGCGCCGACGATTACATCACCAAACCGTTTTCCCCCCGTGAGCTCGTCGCGCGACTCAAAGCCGTGTTGCGCCGCGCCGGCCCTACCGATGGCGAAGCGCCGATCGAAGTCGGCGGCTTGCTGCTCGACCCGATCGGCCACCGTGTGACCATCGATGGAAAACCGGCGGAAATGGGCCCGACCGAATACCGTCTGCTGCAATTTTTCATGACCCACCAGGAACGCGCCTATACCCGGGGCCAGTTGCTGGATCAGGTTTGGGGCGGCAACGTCTATGTCGAGGAACGCACCGTCGACGTGCACATCCGTCGCCTGCGCAAAGCCCTCGGCGATGCCTACGAAAATCTGGTACAAACCGTGCGCGGCACCGGATACCGCTTTTCTACCAAAGCATGAAGGTAGCTACGAGCTGCAAGCTTCAAGCGACAAGCTAAAAGCTGCTTTTCTGACAAGGACGCGCGTCACGTGAACCAAAACTGGCATGGCACCCTGATTCGCCACATGCTGCTGCTGGTCACCGCCTGCCTGGTGATCGGCCTGATCACCGGCTACTACGGCTGGAGCCTCGCCGCAGGCCTGGGCATTTACCTGGCCTGGACCCTCAAGCAACTGCTGCGCCTGCACGAATGGCTGCGCCTGCACAAACCCGATGAGGCGCCGCCCGATGGCTATGGCCTGTGGGGCGAAGTGTTTGACAGCATCTACCACCTGCAACGTCGTGACCAACGGGTACGCGGGCGTCTGCAAGCGGTGATCGATCGCGTCCAGGAATCCACCGCCGCGCTGAAAGACGCGGTGATCATGCTCGACACCGACGGCAACCTGGAATGGTGGAACCGCGCCGCCGAAACCCTGCTGGGCCTCAAGACCCCGCAGGACAGCGGCCAGCCGGTGACCAACCTGGTGCGCCATCCGCGCTTCAAGGAATACTTCGAGCAGGACAACTACAGCGAACCGCTGGAAATCCCCTCGCCGACCAATGACCGCGTGCGCATCCAGCTGTACATCACCCGCTACGGCAACAACGAGCACTTGATGCTGGTGCGCGACGTGACGCGCATCCATCAGCTGGAACAGATGCGCAAAGACTTCATCGCCAACGTATCCCACGAGCTGCGTACGCCGCTGACGGTGATCTGTGGCTATCTGGAAACCCTGCTCGATAATGCCGAAGAGGTGAACCCGCGCTGGACCCGCGCCTTGCAGCAGATGCAGCAGCAAGGCGGGCGCATGCAGACCCTGCTCAACGACTTGCTGTTGCTGGCCAAACTGGAAGCCACCGATTACCCATCGGACAACCAGCCCGTGGCCATCGACGGCTTGCTGCAATCGATCAAGGGCGATGCGCAGCAACTGTCCGGCCAGAAAAACCAGCACATCACTCTGGAGGCCGACCCGACCATCCTGCTCAAGGGCAGTGAAGCGGAATTGCGCAGCGCGTTTTCCAATCTGGTGTTCAACGCGGTGAAGTACACCCCGGCCGAAGGCAATATCCGCATTCGCTGGTGGGGCGATGAACAGGGCGCGCATTTGAGCGTGCAGGATTCAGGGATCGGCATCGACAGCAAACACCTGCCGCGACTGACCGAACGCTTCTATCGCGTCGACTCCAGTCGCAACTCCAATACCGGTGGCACCGGGTTGGGCCTGGCGATCGTCAAGCACGTGCTGTTGCGCCATCGGGCGCGCATGGAAATCAGCAGCGTGCCGGGCCATGGCAGCACCTTTACCTGCCATTTCGCTCCCGCCCAGGTCAGCAAATCCCTGGTCATCAGCACCGCCGACTGATACCGGCCAGCACGCGCCACTAGGCAATCGCCCAGTCAGCCGCTACATTGGCTGACTTGTGCCTGCCATTCAGGTACACATTTTCTTTCCTTTCGAATTCACGGAAACCGCAAAACTCCATCATGGACCCTTCCCCTGGCTTGACCCTCGCTACAATTTTCGCCGACTTCGGCATGATTCTTTTTGCTCTGATCCTGGTTTTGCTCAACGGCTTTTTCGTTGCGGCGGAATTTGCCATGGTCAAATTGCGCTCGACCCGTGTCGAGGCCATTGCCGAACAACACGGCTGGCGCGGTCACATTCTGCGTACCGTACACAGTCAGCTCGATGCTTACCTGTCGGCCTGCCAGTTGGGTATTACCCTGGCCTCGCTGGGCCTTGGCTGGGTGGGCGAGCCGGCGTTCGCGCACATTCTCGAGCCGTTGCTGAGCGCCGTGGGCGTCGAGTCGGCCGAGATCATCAAAGGCGTGTCGTTCTTCACCGCGTTCTTCATCATTTCGTACCTGCACATTGTGGTCGGCGAACTCGCCCCGAAATCCTGGGCCATCCGCAAACCCGAGCTGCTGTCGTTGTGGACGGCCGTGCCGTTGTACCTGTTCTACTGGGCGATGTACCCGGCGATCTACCTGCTCAATGCCAGCGCCAACCAGATCCTGCGCATCGCTGGCCAAGGCGAACCCGGCCCGCATCACGAGCACCACTACAGCCGCGAAGAACTGAAGCTGATCCTGCACTCCAGCCGTGGCCAGGACCCGAGCGACCAAGGCATGCGCGTATTGGCCTCGGCGGTGGAAATGGGCGAGCTGGAAGTGGTCGACTGGGCCAACTCCCGCGAAGACCTGGTGACCCTGGAGTTCAACGCACCGCTCAAGGAAATCCTGGCGATGTTCCGTCGCCACAAGTTCAGCCGCTACCCGGTGTACGACAGCGAGCGCCAGGAATTCGTCGGCCTGCTGCACATCAAGGACCTGCTGCTGGAACTGGCGGCGCTGGACCACATTCCCGAGTCGTTCAACCTTGCCGAATTGACCCGCCCTCTGGAACGCGTTTCCCGGCACATGCCGCTGTCGCAATTGCTGGAACAGTTTCGCAAGGGCGGCTCGCACTTCGCCGTGGTCGAAGAGGCCGATGGCAACATCATCGGCTACCTGACCATGGAAGACGTGCTGGAAGTGCTGGTGGGCGACATTCAGGACGAACACCGCAAGGCCGAGCGCGGCATCCTCGCGTACCAACCGGGCAAGCTGCTGGTGCGCGGTGATACACCGCTGTTCAAGGTCGAGCGTCTGTTGGGTATCGATCTGGACCACGTCGAAGCCGAAACCCTTGCCGGGCTGGTCTACGAAAGCCTGAAGCGGGTGCCGGAAGAGGAAGAAGTGCTGGAAGTCGAAGGTTTGCGGATCATCATCAAGAAGATGAAAGGGCCGAAGATCGTGCTGGCCAAGGTGTTGATGCTGGATTAAGTCACGCCCCTGTAGGAGCCGGCTTGCTGGCGATGGGTACGCCGCGGTGCCCCTGTGATACCGCGTTATCGTTCATCGCCAGCAAGCCGGCTCCTACTGCCCAACGCAAAGTTGGGCATCGCCCCCACCGGTTGATTGAACCGGTACGGAATCGACACCAGCCCCATCCCGGTATTGCGCTGCACCACGAAGTGCAAATGTGGCCCGGTGCTGTTGCCGGTGTTGCCCGACAGGGCCAGTGCACTACCTACCGCCACCTTCTGCCCCTCTCGTACCCTGACCGAGCCTTGCTTGAGGTGCAGGTACACACCCATGGTCCCGTCATCGTGCAGCACCCGCACGAAATTGCCGGAAGCATCAGTGCCACGCCCGCTCTGGCCATTCTCGGTTTTCACCACCACCCCGCCCCGTGCGGCGATGATCGGCGTGCCCTCCGGCATGGCAATGTCGATGGCGTAGCGGCTTTTAGGGCCGAAGTGGCTGTAGGGTCCGTTGGCACCCTGACTGATCCGGAACGGACCGCCACGCCAAGGCAAGGGATACCGATAGCCCACAGCGGTGCCTGTCGGGTCACCGAGCGAATATTTGAGCTTGGGAATGTAGGCGAGCGGCTTCCCGGCCCGAGTCGCCGTGAGCTGCGCCAGGCGAACGCTGGTGCGCAGTGGAATGACTCGGCGGATCGATCGACCTGGAATTCCGCTGACGTTCTTCACGCCGGCAAAACTCAATTCGATCTCCACCGGTGCATACAGGTCATTGCGCACATACACGCTGTCCACGCCGTCCTTTTTCATGATCACGTAGTACACCTGACGCTCCAGGCGCTCGACCATCCGATCTCGAAAAACGAACACCTTTGAGCCTTTCGTGGGGCGATCGCTGTAAGAGACCACGCCATTGGCATCGGTGGACTTGTAGATAGTCATGGCCATGGATGAAGCGCAGGCCATGGACAAACCACAAAGAAACAACAGGCGCGCGAACATGGGAAGGAGTTCTGTCGAGTAAGGCTTGGGAATGAGCCTAGCAGCCGGAATTGACCCGCGTGGTCGACAGATGTTTCGAAATGGATGTTACGGGAGGATGAGCGGTGACGAGTGGCATGGGGAAGACAGTTGCTCCCACAAGGTATTCAATGTCCCTGTGGGAGCGACGGTGCGACGATTCGACTTGCTCGCGATGGCAATCTCACGGGCGACGCAGTTTTAAGCGCCGGGAATGAAATGCTTCTGCGCCGTGCCACGGGCAATCAGGCGGGAGATGTAGTCGAGTTTCTGCGCATCTTGGTCGACGAAGCGAAAGGTCAATTGCAACCATTCGCTGTCGGGCTTCTGTTCGTGAGCGACGATGGCATGCAGATAGCCATTGAGACGCGCCGTTTCGGCGTTGTCACCCTGCTCCAGATCGAGCACAGCGCTGTCGAGGACTTGCGGCAGGGTTTCGGCGCGCTTGACCACCAACAACGCTTCCTTGAGGCTCAGGGCCTTGATCACGCATTGCTGGATGCCGTTCGGCAAGCGCAATTGACCCTGGCCACGTCCTCCACCCACGGTGGCCGCTGCTACAGGAGCCTTGACTGGCGGGCTGTTGAGCAAGCCACCCCGCGACGGTGCCGGGGCCGCAGGTGCAGTTGCAACGGCAGCCGGAGCGACCACGGCGGGTTTGCCGCCAGTCAATGCACTGAGCGAGTCATTGCCGAATGCCGGGCTGGTTTTAGTCGCTGCAACGTTGATCAAGGCATCGAGCTTGCCGACCTTGTGCAGCGCCTGCTTGACCTTGGTGATCAGTTGCTCGTTGGTGAACGGTTTGCTGACGTATCCGGACACGCCGGCCTGGATTGCCTGGACCACGTTCTCTTTGTCGCCGCGACTGGTCACCATCACGAACGGCATGCTTTTGAGGCTGTCCTGCTCACGGCACCAGGTCAGCAGTTCCAGGCCGGACATTTCCGGCATTTCCCAGTCGCACAGGACCAGGTCGAACGCTTCCTTCGCCAGCATGGCCTGAGCCTTTTTGCCGTTGACCGCGTCTTCGATTCGCATGCCCGGGAAATAGTTACGCAGGCATTTCTTCACCAGGTCACGAATGAACGAGGCATCGTCCACGACCAACACACTGACCTTACTCATCCATAACCCCTTTAAAAAATCCCGGCAAGCATACCGCTTTGCTGATGGCACATTGCCAAAACCTTCAGTCACGCCGGCACTTTTCGTTCGCGGGTGCTGCTTTTCGAATTCGTCGGCCGCAAACAAAAACGCCCGGCCAAAAGGCCGGGCGCTTTACTTGGGCAACCTTACTTATCGTCAGCTTTGCCCGGAACATTAGCGGTTTCACCGCTTGTTCCTTCAACTTCTTCTTTCATGCGCTTGAGGCCCAGGTGACGCACGTCGGTACCGCGCACCAGGTAAATCACCAGTTCCGAGATATTGCGCGCGTGGTCGCCGATCCGCTCCAGCGAACGCAGCACCCAGATAATGCTCAAGACCCGCGAGATAGAGCGCGGGTCTTCCATCATGTAGGTGGCCAGTTCACGCAGGGCGGTCTTGTATTCGCGGTCGATGATCTTGTCGTACTGCGCCACCGACAACGCCAGGTCGGCGTCGAAACGGGCAAACGCGTCCAGCGCATCACGCACCATATTGCGTACCTGGTCGCCGATGTGACGAACCTCGACATAACCGCGCGGCGCTTCACCTTCTTCGCACAGCTGAATCGCACGGCGGGCGATCTTGGTCGCTTCGTCGCCGATGCGCTCCAGGTCGATCACCGATTTGGAAATGCTGATGATCAGGCGCAAGTCCGAGGCCGCCGGCTGGCGACGGGCCAGAATGCGCAGGCATTCTTCGTCGATGTTGCGTTCCATCTGGTTGATCTGGTCGTCGATCTCGCGAACCTGCTGGGCCAGGCCGGAGTCGGCCTCGATCAGCGCGGTCACCGCGTCGTTGACCTGCTTCTCGACCAGCCCGCCCATGGCCAGGAGGTGGCTGCGTACTTCCTCCAGTTCGGCGTTGAACTGCGCGGAAATGTGGTGGGTAAGGCCTTCTTTACTAATCATGTTGGCGTCCTTGGAGCGTCCGGTAAGGTGCGGTGGGCCGCAGCGTCAGTTCAGTGAGCAACCAACCGCTTGCTAGCCGTAACGACCGGTGATGTAGTCTTCGGTCTGCTTCTTCGCCGGATTGGTGAACAGGGTGTCGGTGTCGCCGAATTCCACCAGTTTGCCCATGTACATGAACGCCGTGTAGTCGGAAACCCGCGCGGCCTGTTGCATGTTGTGGGTGACGATAACGATGGTGAACTTCGATTTCAGTTCGTAAATCAGCTCTTCGACTTTCAGCGTCGAGATCGGGTCGAGCGCCGAGCACGGTTCGTCGAGCAACAGCACTTCCGGCTCCACGGCGATGGTGCGCGCAATGACCAGACGTTGCTGCTGACCACCGGACAGGCCCAATGCCGACTCGTGCAGGCGGTCCTTGACCTCGTCCCACAGCGCCGCACCTTTCAACGCCCACTCGACGGCTTCGTCGAGTACGCGCTTCTTGTTGATACCCTGGATACGCAAGCCGTAAACCACGTTCTCGTAGATGGTTTTCGGGAACGGATTCGGCTTCTGGAACACCATGCCGACCCGGCGACGCAGTTCGGCGACGTCTTCGCCCTTGCGGTAGATGTTGTTGCCGTAAAGGTTGATCGCGCCCTCGACACGGCAGCCATCGACCAGGTCATTCATGCGGTTGAAGGTCCGCAGCAGCGTGGATTTGCCGCAGCCGGACGGGCCGATGAAGGCGGTCACGCGCTGTTTCGGGATGTTCATGCTGACGTCGAACAAGGCTTGTTTGTCGCCGTAGAACAGGCTCAGGCCCGGCACTTCGATGGCTACGGTTTCCTGCTCGAGGCTCAGGCTCTGCTTATCGCGACCCAGGGCCGACATGTTGATGCCGTGGGTATGTGCTTCGTGCTGCATGGGAGGCTCCCTGTGCTAACAAATTCGGTTCAATTGGCCGCTGCAGGCATAAAGCCTGGCGGTAGCACCACCCCTGTAGGAGCACAGCTTGCTGGCGATGGCGATTTCGAAAACGCCATCGCGGGCAAGCCTTGCTCCTACAGGGAGCGGCAGTAATCAGCTATCCAGCGCTTTGTATTTTTCGCGCAGGTGGTTACGGATATAGACGGCCGACAGGTTCAACGTCGCGATCACCAGCACCAGCAACAACGCCGTGGCGTATACCAGTGGTCGTGCCGCTTCGACGTTCGGGCTCTGGAAGCCGACGTCATAGATGTGGAAGCCCAGGTGCATGATCTTCTGGTCCAGGTGCAGGTACGGGTAGTTGCCGTCCACCGGCAGCGACGGCGCCAGTTTCACCACACCCACCAGCATCAGCGGCGCCACTTCACCGGCGGCTCGGGCCACGGCGAGGATCATGCCGGTCATCATCGCCGGGCTGGCCATCGGCAGCACGATCTTCCACAAGGTTTCAGCCTTGGTCGCGCCGAGGGCCAACGAGCCTTCACGCACGGTGCGAGGAATCCGCGCCAGGCCTTCTTCGGTGGCGACGATCACCACCGGCACCGCCAGCAGTGCCAGGGTCAACGAAGCCCAAAGCAGACCCGGCGTACCGAAGGTTGGCGCCGGCAACGCTTCAGGGAAGAACAAGCGGTCGAGCGAGCCACCCAGTACATAAACGAAGAAGCCCAGACCGAACACGCCGTAGACAATGGCCGGTACACCCGCGAGGTTGTTCACCGCAATGCGGATCACCCGGGTCAGGGTGTTCTGCTTGGCGTATTCGCGCAGGTACACCGCCGCCAGCACGCCGAACGGGGTGACGATCATCGCCATGATCAACGTCATCATCACGGTGCCGAAGATCGCCGGGAAAATCCCGCCTTCGGTGTTCGCTTCACGCGGATCGTCGCTCAGGAATTCCCAGATCTTGCTGAAGTAGAAGCCGATCTTGGTGAGGGTGCCCATGCCATTGGGCTGGTAAGCGTGAACCACCTTGCCCAGACCAATCTCGATTTCCTTGCCGTTGGCATCACGGGCGGTGAGGCTGTCGCGATTGAACTGCGCGTGCAGATCATTCAGGCGCGCTTCAACATCCTGGTAACGGGCGTTCAGCTCAGCGCGTTCGGACTCCATGTCCGCTTGTGCGGTGGCGTCGAGCTTGCCATCGAGTTCCAGTTTGCGGCCGTGCAGACGGATGCGTTCCAGACCGGCGTTGATCGCACCGATATCGACTTTTTCCAGGGTCTTGAGTTGCGCGGCCAGCTGATTCACGCGGTTGATTCGCGCTTGCAGCTCAGGCCAGCCAGCTTCACCCTCGGCAATGATCTTGCCATCCTGTTTGACGTTGACCAGGTAACCGTAGAAGTTGCCCCATTCACGGCGCTCCAGCGCCATCAATTCGACTGGAGTCTTCTGGTTGGTCAGCCACTCGCCGACGATCCAGGTGAAGTCGGTGCCATTCAAGTCACGGTTGCCGACCTTGATCAGCTCGCGGGTCATGAATTCGGGGCCTTCGTCTGGCACCGGCAAACCGGCGCTCTTCAGACGCGCTCGCGGCACTTCTTCCTTCTGTACGATTTCGCCGATCACCAAGTGATTGGCCTGGCCCGGCACGTCGTAGCTGGCATGCACCAAGTCCGCCGGCCAGAAGTGACCCAGACCGCGCACGGCAATCACTGCCAGCAGGCCAATGGTCATGATGACCGCGATGGACACCGCGCCACCGCTGATCCAGACGCCGGGGGCGCCGCTCTTGAACCATCCTTTCAGGGAGTTCTGTTTCACAGACTTCTACCTTTCTTAAAGCGACGAGTATTTCTTGCGCAGACGCTGACGAATCAGTTCCGCGAGGGTGTTCATGACGAAGGTGAACAACAGCAACACCAGCGCCGAAAGGAACAGCACGCGGTAGTGGCTGCCGCCGACTTCCGACTCGGGCATTTCCACCGCGACGTTGGCGGCCAGGGTGCGCAGGCCTTCGAACAGGTTCATTTCCATGACCGGGGTGTTACCGGTGGCCATCAGCACGATCATGGTTTCACCGACCGCACGGCCCATGCCGATCATCAGTGCCGAGAAGATGCCCGGGCTGGCGGTGAGGATCACCACGCGGGTCATGGTCTGCCAAGGCGTGGCACCGAGGGCCAACGAACCGAGAGTCAAGCCACGCGGCACACTGAACACGGCATCTTCAGCGATGGAGTAGATGTTCGGGATCACCGCAAAGCCCATGGCCAGGCCGACCACCAGTGCGTTGCGCTGGTCGTAGGTAATCCCTAAGTCGTGGGAGATCCACATGCGCATGTCGCCGCCGAAGAACCAGTTCTCCATGAACGGACTCATGTACAACGACAGCCAGCCCACGAACAGGATCACCGGGATCAACAGCGCACTTTCCCAGCCGTCCGGGACTTTCAGGCGGATCGATTCAGGCAGGCGACTGAAGGCAAAACCCGCCACCAGAATGCCGATCGGTAGCAACATCAACAGGCTGAAGATGCCCGGCAAGTGCCCTTCGACATAGGGTGCGAGGAACAGACCGGCGAAGAAACCGAGGATCACCGTCGGCATCGCTTCCATCAGCTCGATCACCGGCTTGACCTTGCGGCGCATGCCCGGGGCCATGAAGTACGCGGTGTAGATTGCGGCGGCGACGGCCAGCGGCGCTGCCAGCAGCATGGCGTAGAAAGCGGCTTTCAAGGTACCGAAGGTCAGCGGCGACAGGCTCAGTTTCGGTTCGAAGTCAGTGTTGGCGGCGGTCGATTGCCAGACGTATTTAGGCTCGTCGTAGTTCTCGTACCAGACCTTGCTCCACAACGCGCTCCACGACACTTCCGGGTGCGGGTTATCGAGCAGCAACGGTTGCAGCTTGCCGCCGGCTTCCACGATGACGCGGTTGGCCCGCGGCGACAGACCGAACAGGCCCTCGCCTTCAACCACCTGGTCAACCAGCAAGGTGCGGTGTGCGGTGCTGTGGAACACGCCGAGCTTGCCGGAGGCGTCGAGGGCGACGAAGCCCTTGCGGCGCTCTTCGGCGGTGATTTCAACGATAGGCGTGGTGCCCATCTGGAAGGTGCGGATCTGCTTCAGGCGCTGTTCGCCATCCGGGTCGCGGGCCATGAACCACTGGGCCAGGCCACCTTTGGAATCGCCAAGAATCAGCGAGATACCACCGACCAGCTGCGTACTGGCGGTGATTTCAGCGTCGCCGTTTTCCAGCAATTTGTAGCGACCGTTCAGGCTCTTGTCGCGCAGGCTGAATACGTCGGCCTGGGCACGACCGTTGATCACGTATAACCACTGCTGACGCGGGTCGACGAAGATGTTCTTCACCGGCTCGGTCATTTGCGGCAAATCGATGCGCGTCTGCTCGTTGGTGATTTCACCGGTCATCATGTTTTCTTCGCTGGTCAGCGACAAAACATTGAGTTGCGAACCGGTGGAACCCACCAGCATCAGGGTCGAATCAGTCGCGTTGAGGCTGACGTGCTCCAGCACACCGCCCGCTTCGTTCACCGCGATCGGCGCTTCGCCATACGGATACTCGATGGCTGGCGAGATGGTTTTCTTGCCGTCCGGATAGCTGACCTTGTACGTGTGACGGAACACCAGGGCCTGACCATTGGACAGACCTACCGCCACCAGCGGGTGACCTGGCTGGTCTTTACCGATGGAGGTCACGCTAGTACCGGCCGGAACAGGCAAATCGACGCGCTTGAGTTCGGCGCCACTGTCGATATCGAAGAACAATGCCTGGCCTTTGTCGGAAACCCGCATGGCCACCTGGTTCTGCTCTTCCAGGGAAAACATCAACGGCTTGCCGGCGTCCTGCATCCAGGCCGGCGTGATCGCGTCCTTGGACGTCAGGCTGGCACCCTGGAACAGGGGCGCAACGACGTAGGCAAGGAAGAAGAAAATCAGGGTGATGGCTGCCAGCACCGCCAGGCCGCCGATCAGGACGTACCAGCGCGTGAAGCGATCTTTGAGCGCGCGAATGCGGCGCTTGCGTTGCAACTCAGGCGTATTGAAATCAATTCGCTTGGGGGGATTAGTAGTCATGTTGGAATTGGCCAGATCATTCATTCGCACACCCTAGCGATCCTGTATGACAGAAAGATGACAGTGCAGTGACGCGACAAATCCGCCGCCCGGTGGAACCGGCAGCGGAGCGAGAATTTGGGGGTTGTAGGAGCCGGCTTGCTGGCGAAAAATGGTGCATCCGACACATCTTCTGCGGATGGATGACCATCGCCAGCAAGCCGGCTCCTACACAGGCCAGGGTTACCCCGGGCCTACGGTTTTACTTTTTTGCTACGTTGCTACCTTCTTGCAAACCCAGGTCAGCCAGTGCTTTTGCAGCAACCTTGGCTGGCAGAGGGATGTAACCGTCTTTCACCACAACTTCCTGGCCTTGCTTGGACAGAACCAGCTTCACGAACTCGGCTTCCAGCGGGGCCAGAGGCTTGTTCGGGGCCTTGTTGACATACACGTACAGGAAGCGCGAAAGCGGGTATTTGCCATTCAGGGCGTTTTCTTCGGTGTCTTCGATGAATTCACCGCCATCTTTCTTGGCCAGGGCAACGGTTTTCACGCTGGCGGTCTTGTAGCCAATGCCCGAATAACCGACGCCGTTCAGCGAGCTGCTGATCGACTGCACAACCGAAGCCGAACCTGGCTGTTCGTTGACGTTTGGCTTGAAGTCGCCTTTGCACAGGGCCTCTTCCTTGAAGTAGCCGTAGGTGCCGGATACCGAGTTGCGGCCGAACAGTTGCACCGGCTTGTTGGCCAGGTCGCCGGTCACGCCCAGATCACCCCAGGTTTTCACGTCGCTTTTAGCGCCGCACAGACGGGTCGAGGAGAAAATGGCGTCGACCTGAGCCATGGTCAGGCCCTTGATCGGGTTGTCCTTGTGCACGAACACGGCCAAGGCATCCACAGCCACCGGAATGGCGGTTGGCTTGTAACCGTATTTGGTTTCGAAGGCTTGCAGTTCGTTATCCTTCATCTTGCGGCTCATCGGGCCCAGGTTAGCGGTGCCTTCAGTCAGCGCAGGTGGCGCGGTAGACGAACCGGCGGCCTGAATCTGGATGTTTACGTTCGGGTATTCTTTCTTGTAGTTCTCAGCCCAGAGGGTCATGAGGTTGGCCAGGGTATCGGAGCCGACGCTGGACAGGTTGCCCGACACACCAGTGGTCTTGGTGTAGCTCGGGATAGCAGGGTCAACAGCGGCAACCGCGTTGGCAGTCGCAACGCCAGCAGCGACAAAAGTCATTGCCGCCATCAAACGCTTCAGTTTCATGCCTTACTCCTAGCAGATAGGGTGTGTTAAGTCGGGGCCAAGTATCGGCAGGCCGTGTGAACACTCTATGGCTGAAATATGACAATTGGATGAAAGGCCAGTATTGGGCTTCTAGATCGTTCCCGCGCTCCGCGTGGGAATGCATCTCGGGACGCTCTGCGTCCCACTCAAAAGCGGACGCAGAGCGTGGAAACGATCGGTTACAAGCCGGCTCCTGCACAGGACTGTAGGAGCCGGCTTGCTGGCGATGAGGCCAGAACTAACGCCCCTTCTTCCAGAGATACGCACCCACCACAATCCCCACCCCGCACAGCACCGCCACATAATAGGCAGGCCCCATCGCACTCTCCTTGAGCAACAGGCTGACGATCATCGGCGTCAAACCACCGAAAATCGCGTAAGCCACGTTGTAGGAAAACGACAAACCGCTGAAACGAACCACCGGCGGGAACGCCTTGACCATCACGTACGGCACCGCACCGATGGTGCCGACCAGCAGGCCGGTCAGCGCATACAACGGGAACAACCAGTCAGGATGATCGACCAGGCTGTGATAGAAGGTCCAGGAACTGGCCAGCAATGCGGTGCAGCCAAAGACGAAGACCCGCCCCGCTCCAAAGCGATCGGCCAATGCGCCGGCAATGATGCAGCCAACGCTCAGGAACACGATCGCCAGACTGTTCGCCTGCAGGGAGGTGGTCGGCGCGAAGTGGTAGACCGTCTGCAGCACGGTCGGAGTCATCAGGATCAAGACCACGATGGCGGCGGACAGCAGCCAGGTCAGCAGCATCGAAATGGCGATGGCGCCGCGATGGTCACGCAACACCGCACGCAACGGCACTTCTTCGGCCAGGGCCTTGCGTTGTTGCAGTTCGGCAAACACCGGGGTTTCGTGCAGCCAGCGGCGCAGGTACACCGAGAACAGGCCGAACACGCCGCCCAGCAGGAACGGAATCCGCCAGGCGTAATCCGCCACTTCCCCCGGGGTGTAGAGACTGTTGATCGCCGTAGCGACCAGAGAACCCAAGAGAATGCCAGCCGTCAGGCCACTGGTCAGGGTCCCGCAGGCGTAGCCGATATGTTTTTGCGGCACGTGTTCGGAAACGAAGACCCAGGCGCCAGGCACTTCACCACCAATCGCCGCGCCCTGGATGACCCGCATCAGCAGCAACAGAATCGGCGCCCACATGCCGATCTGCGCGTAAGTCGGCAGCAGGCCCATGATCAGGGTCGGCACGGCCATCATGAAAATGCTCAGGGTGAACATCTTCTTGCGCCCCAGCAGATCGCCGAAGTGCGCCATCACGATGCCACCCAGCGGCCGCGCCAGATACCCGGCAGCAAAAATGCCGAAGGTCTGCATCAAACGCAGCCATTCAGGCATGTCCGCCGGGAAGAACAGCTTGCCCACCACCGTCGCGAAGAACACGAAAATAATGAAATCGTAAAATTCCAGCGCCCCGCCCAGGGCTGACAACGAAAGTGTCTTGTAGTCGTTGCGGGTCAGCGGACGTGCGGATTGGGATGGCTGCGCGATACTCGAGGGCGCTGTAGTCATGGCAAGGGCTTCTCTTATAGTCAGGTCTGCCGCCCCAACAACGCTGGCAAGGCTCGGGCAGGACCGGCACGATAGCAAATTGTTCGAAAAAGCACATAGAGGTGCGTAATTGACGGTCAAAATGAGAACCGGACGGTCGTCTCGGAGTCTACCGACCGATATACTCGCAACTGTGCAACGGCTTGCAAGGGTTGCTGTGCGAAAGCGCCTTCAGGGTCATAGGCGATTTCGCAGAGTTTCCCTTTAGGCGCCTTATGGAAAACGTGACGAACGTAGTATGTTCGGTGCTGAATCGTTTTTCCCGAAGACGGCTACCACCAGCAGCACCAACGAAGAGTCACGGGTCAGAGGCACCCCCGGCATGATAGAGCTCGAACAAGAAGATCCGATCCCGCAAGGCGACCTGGCCTTGCAAATCACCGCACTTCCCCGCGAAACCAACGGCTTTGGCGATATTTTTGGCGGCTGGCTGGTGGCGCAGATGGATTTGGCCGGCACCGCGATGGCCAGCAAGGTGGCTGGCGGGCGCGTCGCCACAGTCGCCATCGACCGCATGGCGTTTCTGGTACCCGTGGCGGTGGGCGCCCAGCTCTCCTTCTATACCCAGGCACTGGAAATCGGCCGCAGCTCGATCCAGATGATGGTCGAGGTCTGGAGCGACGATCCGCTCTCCAGCGAATGGCGCAAAGTCACTGAGGCGGTATTCGTGTTCGTTGCCATCGATGGCAGCGGCCGCACCCGCTCGGTTCCGCCCAGAGCTCGCTAAAAAACCGGGAAGCGTTAAACCCGACGACCGATTCACGGTCCATTGCAGTCCTGTTACCGATCGAGAGCTGTCCCATGAACACGCCCAACGTTGAAGCCGTCAAACTGGATGAACTGAACTGCTGGCGCATCCGTCACGGCCAGGCCGAATTACTGGTGGCCCAGCAAGGCGCGCACATCCTCAGTTATCAACTGGCGGGGCAGCCGCCGCTGATCTGGCTCAACGATGAGGCGGTGTTCAAGACGGGCAAAAGCATTCGCGCCGGCGTGCCAGTGTGCTGGCCGTGGTTCGGTAACTTCGAGCGCAATCCGCAGAGCGTGAAGGCGATGCGCGTGAGCGACGAGGCGCCAACGGCTCATGGCCTGGTGCGAGCAATGGACTGGGAATTGGGCGGCATCGAGGCCGAAGGCGAAAGCCTGAAAATCGAATTCCTCCTGCCCTGCCCCGAAGGTGGATTGCCAGGCTGGCCACATCGGGTGAACCTGAAGCTGAGCATTCGCCTGGACGAGCAACTGCACATCAGCCTGACCAGCCACAACGTGGGCGATGAAACCGTCACCATCAGCCAGGCCCTGCACAGTTATTTCGCCGTCAGCGATGTGCGCAATGTGCAAGTCGAAGGCGTGGACGACTTGAGCTACATCGAAACCCTGGAAGACTGGGCAACCCGGCAACAGTCCGGCGACCTGCGCTTTACCGGCGAAACCGACCGCATCTACCTCGACACCCCGCCATTGCTGAGCATCGTCGACCCGACCTGGGAACGACGTATCGAACTGAGCAGTACCGGTTCGCGCACGGCGGTGATCTGGAACCCGTGGACCGAGCGCGCCGCGGCGTTCAGCGACATGGCCGACGATGGCTGGCAACGCATGTTGTGCATCGAAACGGCGAACGTGATGGGTGATGTGGTGAGCCTGACGCCGGGTGCCAGCCATACCCTGGGCGTAAGCATCAGCAGCAAACCGCTCTAGGCAACATCGCAATAAAAAATGTGGGAGCCAGCCTGCTGGCGATGGCGTGGTGTCAGTCAACTTATAAGTATCTGACAGACCGCTATCGCCAGCAGGCTGGCTCCCACAGTTGTTTCGGGTTGCTGTTAGAGATCGGCCTCTTTCACCACTCTGACTTTTGACGCATCCAGCGCATAGGCCGCATCCGCCAGGTCATTGCTGACCTTCTCGACTTTCAGCGTGCCGGTGACCCACAGCGGCGTGTAGATATCATTGAGCTTCAAGCCCTTGGGATAGCGCACCAGCACCAATTGATTGGGTGGCGGAGGCGGCACATGAATGCAGGCGCCCGGGTATGGCACAAGGAAAAACAGCGTACTGTTGCCCTTGGCGTCGGACTCCAGCGGCACCGGATAACCACCGAGGCGGATGTTCTTGTCGTTCATCGACGCTACGGTTTTGGTCGAGTACATCACCGCCGGCAAGCCTTTGCTCTGCTTCATGCCACCCTTTTCGGTAAAGGTGCCATTGGCTTCGGGGGAGTCGTGGTCGATTTCAGGCATGGCCTCGAGGGCTTTCTGATCCGATTTGGGCATCAGTTCGAGCCAGTCGGTTTCCGGCAGTTCGCCGGCGTGGGCGAGGCCCGCACCCATTAAAACAACAGCAAGCAGAAGACGTCGCATGGAAATGCTCGGCAAGGAAAGGAAATCGCCGAGCATTCTAGTCCTCCCGGACTGCGCAGCCGAGAGGACTTTGTCGCTTGAATCAGTTCTTTTTGATCAGGCCGTAGATCACCAGCAACACCACCGCGCCCACCAGCGCACCGATGAAACCGGCAGCTTCGCCCGCCTGGTAAATGCCCAACGCCTGGCCGCCATAAGTAGCCGCCAGCGAACCGCCGATACCGAGCAGGATGGTCATGATCCAGCCCATGCTGTCATCGCCCGGCTTCAGGAACCGCGCCAGCAGGCCGACGATCAAGCCGATAAAGATGGTTCCGATAATTCCCATGGCATTTCCCTCTGATTGATTGGCTTTAGCCTAGCCAGACTTTGGCATCCTGCCATGAGAGAACGGCGGCACCGCAATGGTTCCGCCGCTGCCACGTGAAACTGTTTATTCGGCGATGAGCGCTTCGACTTTGAGGATCTGTGCAGCCAGCGTTTCACGGTCTGCACAACGCAGATTGGCGTGGCCAACCTTGCGGCCGACCTTGAATGCCTTGCCGTAGTGATGCAGATGACAATCGGCGATGGCCAGGACTTTCTCGGTCTCAGGCACTTGGCCAATGAAGTTGAGCATGGCGCTCTCGCCGACCTTGGCCGTCGAACCCAGCGGCAGACCGGCAACGGCCCGCAAGTGGTTTTCGAACTGACTGCATTCGGCGCCTTCGGTGGTCCAGTGCCCGGAGTTGTGCACCCGCGGGGCGATTTCGTTGGCCTTGAGGCCACCGTCGACCTCAAAGAATTCGAATGCCATCACGCCGACATAATTCAGCTGCTTGAGTACGCGACTGGAGTAGTCTTCGGCCAAGGCTTGCAACGGGTGATCGGTGCTGGCCACGGACAGCTTGAGGATGCCGCTGTCGTGGGTGTTGTGCACCAGCGGATAAAAACGGGTTTCACCATCGCGGGCACGTACGGCGATCAGTGAGACCTCACCAGTGAACGGCACGAAACCTTCCAGCAGGCAAGCCACGCTGCCCAGCTCGGCGAACGTGCCAACCACGTCTTCAGGGGTGCGCAGGACTTTCTGGCCCTTGCCGTCGTAGCCCAGGGTGCGGGTTTTCAGTACCGCCGGCAGACCGATGGAAGCCACGGCGGCGTCCAGGTCAGCCTGGGACTGAATGTCGGCGAATGCCGGGGTTGGAATGCCCAGGTCCTTGAACATGCTCTTTTCGAACCAGCGATCGCGAGCAATGCGCAGGGCTTCGGCACTCGGATAGACCGGAACGAATTGCGACAGGAACGCGACGGTTTCCGCCGGTACGCTTTCGAATTCGAAGGTCACCAGATCGACTTCATCGGCCAACTGGCGCAGGTGATCCTGATCGCCGTAATCGGCCCGCAGGTGTTCGCCCAATGCTGCCGCGCAAGCGTCCGGCGCCGGGTCGAGGAAAGCGAAGTTCATTCCCAGCGGAGTGCCCGCCAGCGCCAACATGCGACCCAACTGGCCGCCACCGATTACACCGATCTTCATCGTCAACAACCTCAGGCGATGCGTGGGTCTGGATTTTCCAGGACGCTGTCTGTCTGCTCAGCACGGAAGGTTTTCAGCACTTCATGAAACTGCGGGTGCTTGGCGCCCAGGATACTCGCCGACAACAGCGCGGCGTTGATCGCGCCAGCCTTGCCGATGGCCAGGGTGGCAACCGGAATGCCGGCAGGCATCTGCACGATGGAGAGCAGCGAATCGACGCCCGAGAGCATCGCCGACTGCACCGGCACGCCCAGCACCGGCAGGTGGGTCTTGGCTGCACACATGCCAGGCAAGTGGGCCGCGCCACCGGCACCGGCGATGATCACCTCGATGCCACGCGCCTCGGCTTCTTCAGCGTACTGGAACAGCAGATCCGGGGTGCGGTGGGCAGAAACCACCTTCACCTCATAAGGAATGCCGAGCTTTTCCAGCATATCGGCGGTGTGGCTAAGGGTGGACCAATCGGACTTCGAGCCCATGATCACGCCAACCAATGCACTCATCGTCGTGCCTCTTCTCTCTGGGCGCCCGCAGGCGCATCAAAAAACAACAAGCCACGCAGAATGCGTGGCTTGATTGTACGAATTATGGCCGGTCGTAACCGGCCGAAGGCCGCGCAGTATACCGCAATACGGCAGATAAACAGCCCCCGATACGACCAAGTGTCGCTGGAGTGGTTTTGCTCGCAACAACCGATTTTATTGACTTGAAAGTCAGAGCGAATAGCCCCTCGATCATTTTTCTTAGAACTGGACTTCCACACTGTTCGAAACATAACTATGCGATACAAGCTAACTTAAAAGTCATATTAATGTTCGCGGATGACATTACATCTTCCAAATAAAAATCCAATTATCCCGAGCGTATAAATATGCAAATACTCTACACACTTTTCACCACTTTGCTTTTTACTTCAATTATCAATCAAACCGCTTCGGCCACCGTCGTAAAAGACGAAACGCCCTGGCCGATTGCACAACCTGAAACTCCAAGTATGCGCAGCAGTATACCCGTGGAAAAAAGACCAATATTCGTATTTGCTTTTGTCCACGATGATGTACCGGAAGATAAGATCCCTTCCCTCTATCCCGATCACTTCGCGCCGGTCATCAGAGAACTGAGAACTACAACGGGACGTGATGTTTCGGTCATATTTGTACGCAACACCCCGCCTTACACGAACTACTCCTACAAGGGCGAAACTCAGGCCTCCTATGATGGATGGAGAGATCTGGGTACAGCCTACCGTGATGCAAAAAATCTCCCTACAGGCAGAACCACAAAATTTATGTTGCTTACCAATGATGGAATGACCAACAACGTATTTGGCCTTGCAGGGGTGGGACAACAATTTGCACTCGCGGCATTAAACCACAAACAAATTGTTGGACATGAACTTGGTCATATGCTAGATGCACAACATGAGCTCGCCGAAGTCAGATATAACGGATGGTGGTGCGAAACTTTCATGGCAGCCAAGGTCAATACGCTACTCTCCAACTGCTATGTATATACCGATCCAAATCGTGAGCGCATCAGAAGTTATCTGCGTGATGCTCCATAACCATTTGAATCATATATCAGTGATGCGTCTCGCCATTTCAAGTATTGGCAGCAACGCCGCCTTCCAGTTTGCGCCACAACAACCGTACGTTGGCCTTGCGTACCAAAGCGCAACGATACAAGCGAATCTCCAGAGGTACGTGCCACTGCGGTCCCCCGCAGACCACCAGTTCACCGCGCGCCAATTCGGCGCGCACACTGAGCTGCGGCACCCAGGCAATGCCCAGCCCTTCCAGCGCCATGCTCTTGAGGCTGTCGGCCATGGCGGTTTCGTAGATCGTGGTGAATCGCAGCTGGCGCTGGCGCAACAGACCATTGACTGAACGCCCGAGGAACGCACCGGCACTGTAGGCCAGCAGCGGCACGCTGGCCTCGCCTTCCAGATCGAACAACGGCTTGCCATCGGCATCTGCGGCGCACACCGGAAGCATTTCGGTCTGGCCAAGGTGCAGCGAGGGGAAGATTTCCGGATCCATCTGCATCGCCGCGTCCGGGTCGTAGAACGCCAGCATCAAGTCGCAGCCGCCTTCACGCAAGGCATGCACCGCATCGCCGACGTTGGTTGCGACCAGTCGAGTGGCAATATTCAAACCTTCGTTGCGCAACTGCGCGATCCAGCGCGGGAAAAAACCCAGCGCTAATGAGTGGGCAGCCGCGACCTGCATCACTTCCCCCTGCCCGCCTTCCAGATGGTGCAGGTGGCGCAGCACTTCGCCGAGCTGTTCGACCACGGTGCGCGCGGTGACCAGAAACAGTTGCCCCGCCGCCGTCAGCTCCACGGGTGTGCGCGAGCGATTGACCAGGGTCAGCCCCAATGCCGCTTCGAGGCTGCGGATGCGCCGGCTGAAGGCAGGCTGGGTCACGAAGCGTCGTTCCGCGGCCTGGGAGAAGCTGCGGGTGGCCGCCAGAGCACTGAAGTCCTCCAGCCATTTACTTTCCAGATTCATCACGTCCTCCCGGACACGCACCAATTTAGGTCGCACGCTCGCCGCGAACGCGACGTCACATCGGCATTATGCCGAATATGCATAGGGCAGTGTTTAACAGCATTGGCCCAAAATGCTCCACAAGCCTAGCATTTGCAGTGTTCCGGCACAGACCGGGTTAATATCGAGATGATTTCTATCATGTCTTCCGCTGCATCATTCCGCACAGAAAACGACCTGCTTGGCGCCCTCGAAGTACCGGCTCATGCGTATTACGGCATCCAGACACTGCGGGCGGTGAACAACTTCCGTCTCTCCGGTGTGCCGATTTCGCATTACCCGAAACTGGTTGTGGGTCTGGCAATGGTCAAACAGGCCGCTGCAGACGCCAACCGTGAGCTGGGCCACTTGAGCGAAGCCAAGCACGCGGCCATCAGCGAAGCCTGTGCTCGACTGATCCGCGGTGATTTCCACGAAGAATTCGTGGTCGACATGATTCAAGGTGGCGCCGGTACTTCCACCAACATGAACGCCAACGAAGTGATCGCCAACATTGCTCTGGAAGCGATGGGTCACGAGAAAGGCGAATACCAGTACCTGCACCCGAACGACGACGTCAACATGGCGCAGTCGACCAACGACGCTTACCCGACCGCGATCCGCCTGGGTCTGCTGTTGGGTCACGATGCGTTGCTGGCCAGCCTCGACAGCCTGATTCAGGCATTCGCGGCCAAAGGTGAAGAATTCAACCACGTCCTGAAGATGGGTCGTACCCAGCTGCAAGACGCTGTGCCGATGACCCTGGGTCAAGAGTTCCGTGCTTTCGCCACCACCATGGGCGAAGACCTGGCCCGTCTCAAGACGCTGGCCCCGGAACTGCTGACTGAAGTGAACCTGGGCGGTACCGCGATCGGTACCGGCATCAACGCCGACCCACGCTATCAGGCCCTGGCTGTGCAGCGCCTGGCCCTGATCAGCGGTCAGCCACTGGTTCCCGCCGCCGACCTGATCGAAGCCACCTCCGACATGGGTGCCTTCGTACTGTTCTCCGGCATGCTCAAGCGCACCGCGGTCAAGCTGTCGAAGATCTGCAACGACTTGCGCCTGCTGTCCAGCGGCCCACGCACCGGCATCAACGAAATCAACCTGCCGGCACGTCAGCCTGGCAGCTCGATCATGCCCGGCAAGGTCAACCCGGTGATTCCGGAAGCCGTTAACCAGGTGGCCTTCCAGGTCATCGGTAACGATCTGGCGCTGACCATGGCGGCCGAAGGCGGCCAGCTGCAACTGAACGTGATGGAACCGCTGATCGCTTTCAAGATCCTCGATTCGATCCGCCTGCTGCAACGCGCCATGGACATGCTGCGCGAGCACTGCATCGTCGGCATCACCGCCAACGAAGCACGCTGCCGTGAACTGGTCGAACACTCGATCGGCCTGGTCACCGCACTGAACCCGTACATCGGCTACAAAAACGCCACCCGCATCGCCCGTATCGCCCTCGAAAGCGGCCGTGGCGTGCTGGAACTGGTGCGCGAAGAAGGTCTGCTCGACGAAGCCATGCTCGCCGACATCCTGCGCCCGGAAAACATGATTGCTCCGCGTCTGGTTCCGCTTAAAGCCTGAACCGACGCGTTACCTGTAGCACCGCTCACCAGGTCGAGGGACTAGACACCTCTCACCTTTTGAGGGCTTGGAGATCACTCTCCCGGCCCTTTTTTTTGATTTTTTTACAGCTGTAGGAGCAAGGCTTGCCCGCGATGGCGTTCTCACAATCGCCATCGCGGGCAAGCCTTGCGCCTGCAATTGCGTGCTTGCACCACAACCGTGCAGACGGACGGCACTGTCATCGGTATAGTGCCGCCCCTCTTCGCGTGAGCGGTCGTCGGTAGCGAGACCACAACCCATGCGAAACCCGAACTAATAACAAACCCGCGATATGAAACCGGGACGAACATCGACCCGCCTGTTGTGCCGAGCGCCAACTGATGTAACTCGATGTGTCTGTCCGGCCAGCATTGTTGCCTACACAAAAAACAGCGAGGAATAATCCATGCTCGAAGTCATTAACGACTTCCTCTCAGGGAAAGTACTGATCGTGCTCATTGTCGGGCTCGGTAGCTACTTCACGATCCGCTCGCGTTTCGTTCAATTGCGTCACTTCTTCCACATGTTCGCGGTGTTCCGCGACAGCCTCAAAAGCAGCGCCGGGCAACTCAGTTCGTTCCAGGCCCTGATGCTCAGCCTCGCCGGCCGCGTCGGTGCGGGCAACATTGCCGGTGTCGGTATCGCTGTGACACTCGGCGGCCCAGGCGCGGTGTTCTGGATGTGGGTGACCGCACTGGTCGGCATGTCCAGCAGCTTCTTCGAATGCTCCCTGGGCCAGCTCTACAAGCGCTGCGACTCGGAAGGTCAGTTCCGTGGCGGCCCGTCCTATTACATCCAGCACGGTCTGCAAAAACGCTGGCTCGGCATGTTGATGGCTTTTCTGTTGCTGGTGACCTTCGGGTTCGCCTTCAACGGCTTGCAAGCCCACGCCGTGACTCACTCGCTGAACAACGCATTCGGCCTCGACACGACTTACACCGGCCTGGGCCTGGCCGTGCTGCTGGGCCTGGTGTTCATCGGCGGGATCAAGCGCATCGCCAAGGTCGCCGACCTGCTGGTGCCGGTGAAAACCCTGGTCTACATCGGCGTGACCATTTACGTGATCGTGCTGCAATTCGACCAGGTGCCGGGCATGCTGATGACCATCGTCAAGAGCGCCTTCGGTCTGGACCAGGCCTTTGGTGGACTGGTGGGCAGCGCCATTATCATGGGCGTCAAACGCGGCGTGTTCGCCAACGAAGCGGGCCTGGGCAGTGCGCCTAACGTGGCAGCGGTGGCAGCGGTCGAGCACCCGGTGGCGCAAGGCGTGGTTCAAGCGTTCAGTGTGTTCCTCGATACCTTCGTGATCTGCACCTGCACGGCGTTGCTGATCCTGCTCTCGGGCTTCTACACCCCGGGCTTCGAAGGCGACGGCATTGCCCTGACCCAGAACTCCCTGGCAGCAGTGGTCGGTGACTGGGGCCGGATGTTCATTTCCGTGGCGCTGGCGTTGTTCGTGTTCACCTCGATCCTCTACAACTACTACCTGGGCGAAAACAACCTGCGCTTTTTGATCGGTGAAAACCGCAAGGCGTTGATGGGTTATCGAGCGCTGGTACTGGTGCTGATTTTCTGGGGCGCCATCGAAAACCTCGGCACCGTGTTCGCCTTCGCCGACATCACCATGACCCTGCTCGCTTTCGTCAACCTGATCGCGCTGGCCCTGTTGTTCAAGGTCGGCATGCGCATCCTGCGTGACTACGATGACCAGCGCGCCGCCGGGATCAAGACGCCGGTGTTCGATTCGAGCAAGTTCCCGGATCTGGATCTGGATCGTCAGGCCTGGCCAGCGAATCCACCGGCCGCCGTTCAGAACCAGGCTGAGCCGCAAGGTGTGACCGCAGCGCAACGCTGATCGGTTAAAGTGCGAAATCCCCTGTAGGAGCCGGCTTGCTGGCTCCTACAGGACATCATCGTTCTCGGAGCAGCTCCATGAATTCGTCAACCTATCCTGCCGCCCAGCACGTCATGGTGCTCTATACCGGCGGCACCATCGGCATGCAGGCGAGCGCCAACGGCCTGGCCCCGGCGTCCGGTTTCGAAGCGCGGATGCGCGAATACCTGCACAGCCAGCCTGATCTCGTCGTACCGCAATGGCGCTTTCGCGAGATGTCGCCGCTGATCGACAGTGCCAACATGACCCCCGCGTATTGGCAGCAACTGCGTGAAGCAGTGGTCGATGCGGTGGATGTCCAGGGCTGCGACAGCGTGCTGATCCTGCATGGCACCGATACCCTGGCCTACAGCGCCGCAGCCATGAGCTTTCAGTTGCTCGGCCTGAAGGCTCGCGTGGTGTTCACCGGTTCCATGTTGCCGGCCGGCGTAACGGACAGCGATGCCTGGGAAAACCTCAGCGGTGCGCTGGTTGCCTTGGGCCAAGGCCTGGCGCCGGGCGTGCAACTGTACTTCCACGGCGAACTGCTGGCCCCGACCCGTTGCGCCAAGGTGCGCAGTTTCGGCCGGCATCCATTCAAGCGCCTGGAGCGCCAGGGTGGCGGCGTGAAAGCGGTTTCGATCCCGGCGCCGTTGAACTACAACCAGCCCCGACAATTGGCGAATGTCGCGGTGCTGCCATTGTTTCCCGGCATCAGCGCCGGGATTCTCGACGGCCTGCTCGACAGCGGCATTCAAGGCCTGGTGCTGGAGTGCTACGGCAGCGGCACGGGGCCGAGCGACAACCCGGCGTTCCTCGCCAGCCTGGAGCGGGCGCGGGATAAAGGCGTTGTCGTTGTCGCCGTGACTCAGTGCCATGAAGGTGGCGTGGAGCTGGATGTGTATGAGGCTGGCAGTCGCTTGCGCGGTGTGGGCGTGCTGTCGGGTGGCGGCATGACCCGTGAGGCGGCGTTCGGCAAGTTGCATGCGCTGTTGAGCGCCGGGCTCGATACCGCCGAGGTGCGCCGCCTGGCAGAACTGGACCTCTGCGGCGAGTTGATCTGACCCGCTCCACAAGAATCTGTAGGAGCGAAGCTTGCCCGCGAACGCGGCCTCAAGTACGCCAAAAGCTTCGCGGGCAAGCCTCGCTCCTTCGGGTTGGTTATTTGCGACACGCAACACGTTGAAGCAGGCATGCAACTTGCTGCGTTCCAGCCATCCCAAGGCTGGAACCTCCCATGCTCCACTCCCACCTCACCACCCTCAATGCCGTCTCGCTGATCCTCAACGTCTTCAAGGCCGAAGGTTTGTCCAGCGAGGCGCTGCTGGCCGGCAGCGGCATCAGTGCGGCGGACCTGCACCGGGCCGACACGCGCATCACCACCAATCAGGAAATGCAGGTCTGCGCCAACGCCGTTGCGCTCAAGCGTGACATCGGCCTGGAACTGGGGCGGCGAATGCACGTTTCCTGCTACGGCATGCTCGGTTACGCCCTGCTCACCAGTGCCACCTTCGGTGACGCTTTACGTTTGGCGATGCGGTATCCGGCGTTGCTGGGAACACTTTTCGAATTGAGCCTGGAAGACGATGGCGAGCGTATCTGGTTCGTCGCGGCCGACTACCGTGAGAGCCCGGCGATGGCCGTGTTCAACGCGGAGTTTTGCCTGGTGTCGTTGAAAGTCACCTGCGACGATCTGCTCGGGCATTCACTGCCGTTGCTGGCTGCACGCTTCGAACATGCCGCGCCCGACTATGAATCGACCTACGCCGAACATTTCAATTGCCCGCTGCTCTTTGGGGCGCGGGACAACGCCTTTGCCTTCGACAAGCGCTGGCTCGACCAGCCATTGCCGCTGGCCGATGTCATCACCCACCAGGCCATGGCCGAACGTTGCCGCAAGCAGAACCTCGAATTCACGGGGCGCCAGGCCTGGTTAGGGCGGATTCGGCAGTTGCTCCGTGCGCAATTGAACGCCGCGCCAGGGCTTGAAGGGCTGGCCGAGCAGATGAATTGTTCGGCGCGCACCTTGCGTCGGCATCTGAAAGATCTGGGATGCAGTTATCAGGAACTGCTCGACGAACTGCGCTTCGAGCAGGCCAAACAAATGCTGTGCGAGGATCAACTGCCGATCTATCAAATCGCCGAGGCCCTGGGGTTCAGCGAGACCGCCAGTTTTCGTCATGCGTTTGTGCGTTGGAGCGGTGTGGCGCCGAGCCAGTTCCGGCCCTGATACCGCCCACTGACGCAGGAGCGAGGCTTGCCCGCGAAGAGTTCTCACGTGCGTCAAAAGCTTCGCGGGCAAGCCTCGCTCCTACGGGTTTTGAGGCGTTATTCGAGAGGCGAATTTCGGTCAAATGTTTTGGCCACATCGATCCCCTTTTGGCCTTTCCTGCCGTTCTCCTGAATCGTCTGCGCCGCAAGACTGTGCTCAACCGAACCAGCCCTGCGGAGAACAACAAATGCTGACGATCTACTCAGACGATCACCACCTGCACCATGGCCGCTGCGAATTGATAGACGGGCAACTCAAGCCCTGCTTCGAAATGCCATCGAGGGCCGACCACGTGCTTTCCAGAGTGCAAAAGCAGAATCTCGGCCCAGTGGAGGCGCCGAAGGATTTCGGCCTCGAACCGATCGCGCGTATCCACAGCCGCGATTATCTCGACTTTTTCAAAGGCGCCTGGGCACGCTGGACCGAGTTCAACACCGACGGTGACTTGCTGCCCTACACCTGGCCGGCGCGCACGCTGCGTCGTGTCAAACCCACCAGCCTGCATGGCGAACTGGGTTACTACAGTTTCGATGGCGGCGCCCCGATCACCGCCGGCACCTGGCAGGCAGCGTACAGTGCAGCGCAAGTTGCGCTCACGGCCCAAGCCGAAATCCAGCGCGGCGCGCGCAGTGCCTTCGCCCTCTGCCGCCCACCAGGACACCACGCTGCCGGCGACTTGATGGGGGGTTATTGCTACCTCAACAACGCCGCCATCGCCGCCCAGGCATTCCTCGATCAGGGCCACAAAAAGGTCGCGATCCTCGACGTCGACTACCACCACGGCAACGGCACTCAATCGATTTTCTACGAGCGCAGCGATGTGCTGTTCACTTCGATCCATGGTCACCCGGAAGCCGAGTTTCCATTCTTCCTCGGCTATGAAGACGAATTGGGTGAAGGCGCCGGTGAAGGTTTCAACTTCAACTATCCGTTGCCTGCCGGCAGCGGCTGGGACACCTGGAGTGCAGCGTTGGAACACGCTTGCAAAGAGATCCAAAGCTATGGCGCCGACATCGTTGTCGTGTCCCTGGGCGTCGACACGTTCAAGGACGACCCGATCTCGCAGTTCAAGCTCGACAGTCCGGATTACCTGGCCATGGGCAAGCGCATCGCAAAGCTAGGCGTACCGACGCTGTTCGTGATGGAAGGCGGGTACGCAGTCGAAGAAATCGGTATCAACGCCGTGAACGTTCTCGAAGGTTTTGAAAGCGCTTGCTGAGGAAATACAAGCATGAAGAATCTCAAGCGTTTTATCGTCCCTGCGCTTTGCGCCACGGTACTGAGCGGTGCCGCACAGGCCGAAGAACGAACGTTGCGTGTCTACAACTGGTTCGACTACATCACGCCCAAAGCCCTGGAAGACTTCAAGGCACAGAACGCGCAGACCAAACTGGTCTACGACATCTTCGATACCAACGAAGCGCTGGAAGCCAAACTGCTGACCGGCAACTCCGGCTACGACGTGGTGGTGCCGTCCAATGTGTTCCTCGCCAAGCAAATTGAAGCGGGCGTATTCCAGCCTCTGGACCGCAGCAAATTGCCGAACTGGAACCACCTCGATCCCAAGCTGATGAAGCTGATCGAAGCCAATGACCCGGGCAACAAATTTGCCGTGCCCTACATGTACGGCACGATCCTGATCGGCTTCAACCCGGACAAGGTCAAGGCCGTGCTGGGTGACAACGCTCCCGTGGACAGCTGGGACCTGATCTTCAAGGAAGAAAACATCAGCAAGCTCAAGCAGTGCGGCGTCGCCCTGCTCGACTCGCCCTCGGAGATCCTGCCGCTGGCCCTGCAACACCTCGGCCTCGATCCCAACAGCAAAAAGCCTGCGGACTACGCCAAGGCTGAATCACTGCTGATGAAAATCCGTCCGTACGTCACTTACTTCCACTCTTCCAAGTACATGGCCGACATCGCCAACGGCGACATCTGCGTCGCGGTCGGTTACTCCGGCAGCTTCTCCCAGGCGGCCAACCGCGCCAAGGAAGCCAAAAACGGTGTGACCGTCGACATGCGCCTGCCGAAGGAAGGCGCGCCGATCTGGTTCGACATGCTTGCCATTCCCAAGGGCGCGAAGAACCCGGAAGACGCCTACACCTTCATCAACTACTTGCTGCAACCTCAGGTGATCGCGCCGGTGAGCGATTTCGTCGGTTACCCGAACCCGAACAAGGACGCCACGGAAATGGTCGACCCGGCCATCCGCAACAACCCGAATCTGTATCCGACCGACACGGCGATGAGCACGCTCTACACCCTGCAGCCGCTGCCGCGCGATGCCGAACGCGCGCGCACCCGGGCGTGGACCAAGATCAAATCCGGAACCTGAACGAGCCAGTGTTTGCGCGCCAGTGAAGACCCGCTTATGGCGTAATGCTGTTCACTTAAGAGAACGCTGGCATCCTGTGGCGAGGGAGCTTGCTCCCGCTGGAGCGCGGAGCGGTCCTGAAAGGGACTGCTGCGCATCGAGAGCAAGCTCCCTCGCCACGGGTGTTCGTCCTTAAGTGAACAGCATTACGCTTATGGCGGGTCTTTTTTTCCGGACGATATTTAAGTACCGCACGCCCCATCCCACCCCACGTTACCTTCCGAACCTGAGCGGCGCGTTGACGCGCACGTCCCAGTCCCTCAGCAAGGAACGCACATGGCCTCTACCGAAACGAATGCTGTCGAGCCTGATCAGGCCTCCAGCGACCCAAGTGATCTGCTCACCCAACTGGTCACCGGCCCCTCTATCAGGGAGGTCGCCACCCGTATTCTTCGAGACGATCTGAAAAAGCTGTATCCACAGTTGAACATCGACCCCGCAATGGCGATGGTCGTTACACCGAGCTGGAAAATCGTCGCCGGGGCCGTCCGGCCCGGAACCCTGCGATTCGAGTCACTGACGGATGCGCTGTTGCGGCACGCCGGTTCAGGCGAGTCTGTGACCTACCTCGACGGCGAGCATTACCTGAGCCTGAATCCCAGAACGAAAACGCCCATCCACCTACCGGTCAGGATCGATGCCATAGGGCGTCTGATCAATAAACTGTCGCCCGTCCTGTTGGTGGCCTATCAGGAACAACAACTCGAATACTGGGACCAGACCACTCAAGGTTCCACTTTGCGCTGGCAAGCGTTGTCGCAGTCACTGCGGCAGGTCTGGAATGTACAAAAGGTGGAAGGCTGGGATGCGCATCAGCTGGCGATCGCGCGCAATGTTTTCGACTATCCCGATGCGAAAACACGCACTGACCACGACACCTACAAGATTCGGGTTTGCCTGATCGACCTCGACCGGCTCGATGGCACCGTATCCAGCCATCTCAATCGTACGGATCTGACCGTCGTGATCGGCACCGTCGAGACACGCACAATCATCCTGACCCACTCCATCGCTTCGGGGTTCGGGACCTATGAGTCGCTGGAAAAACTCGGCGAGGATTTGCCGAAGTATGTTGAAAAAATGCCACCCGAAGCCAAGCTTCAATGGCGCCTGTTCGAACCCTCCGGGAATTTTTTTGATCATCAGGCCGTCGCGCTGATTGCCCTGCAAACTGATGCGATTGCCGGCCTGGAGTTTGGACAACGGGACAGCAAACCGGTGTTCACGACGCCTGCCCGTGCCGCAGCGCAGGTGAGCGGTACAACTCAGACCGAACAGGTTTCGCACTTCGTAAAGGTGCAGCGTCTGATCCCCGAATGGCTGAACAACGCTTCGCCATTCGATCTGGGTTGCTACAGTCGACACCTGTTCGATCTGGCATTGCTGCAACTGCGCAACAGCGGAAAATCCTTCGACGACGATATTGCTCCGATCAAGACATTCGCACTGGATGCCCTTCGAGCCCACATGCTCAAAAGCCACAGTGACGTTGCCGGCATGAAGCTTGAGAACATTGAGATCGTTATCGAGAGTCAAGTGGTCTGGGGGGCATTCACTGCCCCTGGCATGAACCAGACCAATCGCCTGGACCTTGCCGAGCTGGCACTCGAAAACCTCATCGCCCTTCCGCTGGGCAACCAGTCGGTGCGATACAAGGACGGCACAGCAGTGCCGACCTGGATGACGCCCGACTATGTCAAGACGGCCATCAGCGCCGTCGATATCGGTGCGACCTACCCCGCACGGGTCAAGAGCAAGCTGTTGGATGACCCGCTTGAATCGCTGCGCCGTCAACGCCTCTACGCCAGTAACCTGCGTATTCAGCTGGCGCTACAAGCATTGCAAAGCAAAATTCTTGGCGAACATGGCATTGACGAAAAGGGCTATCGCTACATCGTGGCGGCAATGAATGTGCTGAAGGCCGACCGCTGGGTCGACGGGCATGAGATCGTCATCCGTCCGCTGGCGTTCATCACCGGCCAGGATAAAAACAAAACCCCTGATGAAGTCACCAACATGTTTGTGATCGGGCCGCGGGACATGGCCAATGGGCCTTGCATTCTCTATCGCCCACTGCTTTTACAAGCGTTGACTCAGTACCCCTCGGCCGCCAACCTGCTGTATGCGATCAAACACGACAAGGAGCTTCGCGAATCTACCCTGGCATGGTTGGCGGACGATGTTCGGTTCAATTATTCGCAGTATGTCTTCCCGGGTGAATTACCTTCGGTCTGGACGGTGTCACAACTGTTGGCCGACCCGACCATTTCCCTGCGGATGAGCGGACCGGTGTCGCTCGGGCAAAAAGTGATCGAGCACGACCGCCTGATGAAACTGTTCAAGGCCAACGCCAATGCGCTGATCATGAAGAGCGAGCGGGATTCGGTATCCAACGCCGAAAGCCGCTGGGCCAGCTTCAAACAACGCGCCTGGATGATCTTCAGCGCCGTGTTGCCTTTTCTCGGTCGAACCGCCGGAACGGCTGCGTGGATCTGGCAGATTCTGGACGATCTGCAAGAAGGCATTGATGCCCGGGAAAACCAGGATACGCCAGCACAATGGTCCGCCCTGACCGACTTGTTCCTGACCCTGGGCATGGTGCTGGCTCATCAGGCGACCGCCCGACGCCAACCGGCGCGCGCGCGCCCTGCGAAGACCGAAACAGCCGTTATTGGCGGCGCGCAGAAAAACCCTCCGCCGCAGACCCCGGCCAGCATCCAGTTACCTGATATTGAGGATGATTATCTACCGGCCGAACACCAGACCTCACTCCACCCCGCGACCGTACTCAATAGCAACAGCGCAGGGCTGGGGCCAACCCTGGACCGGTACAAAATCCCCAAACCGCCGGGGCTGGGAGCGGCCAGCACCGAAGGCTGGCACAAACACCTTTATGAACATCAGTCCAAATACTATGCCCCGGTAGGCGAACGATGGTTCGAAGTCTTCCTGAACGACGATGAAATCGTTCAAATCGTTGATACCCGCAAACAACCTTCCATCACCGGCCCCTTGTTGATCAACAATTCCAGAGGCGATTGGGTCATCGATATCAGGCTGCGACTGCGTGGCGGTGGCAAGAAAAGCAGGCTCAAGGCATTGCAAAAAGCCAACGCCACCAAAGTCACCGAGATCAAGGCTCACCTGGCGGTTTTCGATGCGCAGATGGCGTCCAAACGCCAAAGTATTACCGATGCCTACAACACCATGAAAAAGGCTTCCGCAGATGCAAGGGATGCAGCTAAACAAACATTTCTCGACAAACTCGAGGAGCGCATCGGTGAATATGAAATCACCATCGAGAAACTCAAATCACTCAACCTGGTCGAGGATGTGCGTAACTATCGTGACGCGATGATCGAGATGCTGGGAACTCAACTGTTTTTCAACCAGACCTGGATCGACGAGAAATACCCGGCGTTCGTCGATGCCCTGAAGTTGACCCTGGAACATCTCGATGCCAAAGAAGACAGTGCCCAATCGCCTCCCGCCGGGACGTTTGAAAACATGTCGGACCTGACCCAAGGCGTTATCGAGAAGGTCGAGTTCGCTCAGTTGCGCTTCAAGGAATTGACGCGCCTGGGCAAGAAAGCCGAGCAGCTGTCCCTTGAGTATCAAAAGAAACTGCCAAAATTCGACCTTCCGGACCTCAAGTCCCTTCAAGTCACGCTGGCTCGCGAGGTGTGCGTCAAATCTGGCGAAACGGCCGAACTGTCCAGTGCCAAAGCATCCCTCGAGCAGATTGTCGAAGACGCCGACCTGACGGTGAACAGTGCAATGGAGTTGATGGGTGATGCGCAGCTGTTGCGCACGGATGAACGGATTGAGGCCTTGAACAACCTGATCGACCAGTTCGCCGCTATCGAACAACGCCTCAAGAGCTTCTCTACAGCCAACCAGGAGCAGATCGTGCACACGCAATTTACGCGATTGCAGGGTCGTATCGACGAGTTCAATCAGCAGACCGTCGGGCATCTGGCGGACCTGCTGCGCGAACAGCAACTCCTGGAGCCTGTACCCGGCCCGTCACGCACCACATCGACGTCAAACAAAAGGGTCATCACAACGCGCTTCAAAGGTACGGTGATCGGCCAGACCCGCAAAACCGCGCCCGGTCACATGGTCCTTGTGGATGTCACCGCGCCGGTGACCGGCAAAGTGATCGCCACCTTCCATGAAAAGACCCCCGGGGTCTGGGTCGAACGTTTGACGATGAAACCGCAGGCGCCGAAAACGCGCCTGCCTGATCCCGGGGCACGCATAAAGGCGGGTAAAGCATTGCTGGATGCGCTGCCCGCCTTTATTCAACGAACCGAAGCAGACTCAAAACAATCCTGGCAGCTCCCGGTGGAAATAGAGGAAGCATTCCACCAACAAGCTTCTCGCCTTGAAGAAGCCACCAAGGCGATCAACGCAGCGCTCATGCAAAGCAATACCACGCAAGATCATACAAACGAGGCGCAATCGGTACTGACGCAACTGGCCACGCAAACCACGCTACTGTATGCCGAAGGCCATCGGTTGCGGCTTGAAATGACCAAACGGCAACCGCCCACCGCTGCACGCGTCGAATGGCTACACAGCAAAGGCGAAGTCGACATCGTGCCGGTGGGAGACCGACGTCGACTCAAAGGGCAGCGCCGGGACTATCTGCAGGAATACGAAGTGCGTGACGCCACCTCCGCAAATGCGCTTTGGTATGCCCACTTTCACTACGCCCAGCTCAAGGACGACGTCCAGTCCTACACCGCAGCGCATCTGAAAACCCGCGAGCAACGGCTGCTGGGTCGTGTCGATATCGGGGCCAGCACCAGCAACCAGGACGCAATCGAAATCTATCGCAGCAGGATCAGCCCTCAGTTGGCCCGATCACTGTTCTTCGCCAAGACATCCACCTCCACCTGATCGCTGCTGCAGACTCACCTGTCGGTGGGTCCTTTCAAACGCTGTCGCCTGCCTGCCTCCATCTTATCGGGCTGTGATGCCCGTATCGCAGGCTGGCGGCCGCCCCCATGCCGGTCAAAAAGGAAAATGACCATGACCCGAGAATCCACAAGCACCTCCGCAAACAACGCAACACTGTTGCTGGACAGAAGCAAGCTGGTCAGCCTGACCAATCAGGGGCCTTCCCTCGACGATGCCAGCTCGCAGGTGCTGAGCGAAGCACTGAAAAAACTTTATCCGCTGCTCGACATCGACCCCGACCAGACACTGATTGTGACGCCGCAATGGCGCATGACCAATGGAACGCTGAGTGCCGCCTCTCCCTCCGTGGAAACATTGACCCATGCGCTGGTGCGTTTGAGCTGGAGCGCAGGTGTCGCCAATTTCATCGAGGGTGAGCATTTCCTGACGCACAGCCCACTGACCAGCGACCCCGTTCATCTTGCTGTCAGTGTCGAAGACATTGCCCAACTGCTCAACGACCACGCCGCCCTGTTAATGGTCGAGTTTCAACAGCGCGCACTGGCGTTCTGGAATGAAACAGTCAGCGACCAACCGCGATGGCATGGACTCTGCGAGACACTGAAAAACGCATTTGATGTCCAACAGGTAAAGGGCTGGAATGTCGATCAATGTACGGTGGCCCGTGCGGTGTACAACTATCCGGACAAAACCGAACGAGCCCGGAAAAATACTGAAATTCCCGGTATCAAAGCCTGCCTGATCGACGTGGACAACAACGAAGGCGTTCATCTAATGCTCGGCGGTGCGATTGCACTGCAGGCCACTTACAAACAGCGTGAACAGATCATGCTGTACACAGTGGAAAGCGGTTACGAAGCCTTCGATTCTCTGGAGCAACTGGGCGCGACGCTGCCTGGCCGGATCGACATCGACCTGGCAGGGCGCACGCTGAAGTGGCGACTGGTCGAGGCCGACGGCAACGTTTTCGATCATATGGCCTGGGCGCTGATAGCCTCTCAAATGGACGCCATTAATGCACTCGTCCCTCCGGTCTCGACCGCCAGGACCGCAACACCCCCGGGCTTGCGTACGGCAGCCACCCCGGCTGAGCATTTCAGCACTAGCGACAAAAACCGTATCGAGCAGCTTGAGGCGGCCATTCCCGATTGGTTATCCAATGCCTCGCCCAGTCATTCGCAAGACTACAGCCACTGCCTTGCCCGCCTTGGAAAACTGCGCAACAGCTCAAGCGCAAACGACATTCCTCTGATCAGTGTGTATGCGCAGACCGCCATGCGCGAAGCCATCGTCAAGGACAAGGCCAGTGAAGGGGCCGCGCATCTACCGCTTGATGATCTGCAAATCACTGTCACCAACAGCTTCACCGTCGGCGGGCTCACCTTGCCCAATCCGCAAGACCGGTATACCGAAAACCTGGGTGATATCGCCCTGCAAAATACCGCGCCCTACCGGGCCGAGTTGAGTTTCAAAAACAACACGCTGGTGCCCAATTGGCTGACTGTCGATTATCTGGTCGACATCGCCGCCAAGGTCAATATCGGCGAGATCTACCCGAAGTTGCTGAGGAACAAACTGATCGATGATCCGGTGCAAGCCGCGCTACAGAAAAAGCACTATATGGATCAGCTACCCGACTTGCTGCGGCTCAATGCACTGGAATGCATGCTTCAACAATTGGGTGGTGTTGACGAGACTGGCTATCGCTACATTAGCGAGTTGATGGACGTCGCACAGGGAAAACCTCGACAACCTCATTCCGATATCGTCATTCGCCCTCTCACGTTCAAGCCTCGGCATCGCCTGCTGTCCGGCGGTGACACCGTCAGCAACATGTTCATCATCGGCCCGCGGCAAAAAACAGACGCTCCCTGCCTGCTTTACCGGCCACTGTTCGAGCAACCGTTAATACAATTTGCCTCGCAGGCAAACCTGGTTTACGCCCTGCACCAACCGGGCGAGCTGCGCGATTGCGTACTGGCCTGGCTGCCGACACCGGCGCTGAGCTTCGAATATGCGCAATACGTTTTTCCCGTAGGTTTGCCTTCACCTTGGCTGGCGACTCAGTCCGGTATCTCGACGTTATTCAGCCTGGACCTGGCGGGACCTATCGATCTGGACACCGAGGAGATCACTGGCGACTTGCTGTCCGCATTGTTCACCAGCAACGCCAATGCCATGGCAGAGCAGGCGGATCGGTCATCAGTGTCCAATGAGGAAAGACGCTGGACACTTTTGAAGGACAGCGCCTGGGCGATTTTCAACGTTGCCTCGACGTTCTTGAGCGGGCCTGTGGGGACCGCCGTCTGGGTGTGGCAAAGCATCAGCGAGATCCAGCAAGCACTCGACGCCCATGAACAAGGCGACACGCTGATCGAATGGAGCTCATTGGGTGATGTGCTGGTGACGCTGGCCATTGTGCTGACTCACCGCGCTTACCAGCAGCGTCACAGTGAATGGACCAGGCGTGTACGCAAAAAACCGGCGTGGGACCTGCCGTCAGCTCCAGTAACACCGCAATCGCCCAAGCCTGTACCTGCGAAAATTTCCATGGCCCCTTCAGTATCTTTTGATCAATTGCCCGACAGCCATACCTCCTCTCTGGAGACCGGTGTATCGGTGCCTCGTCGCTCGACCCCGTCATTGGGCACCTATCTGGACAAGCTCAGCGTCTCTGCGCCGGACCTGAACAATATCGAGATGAAGACGCTGAACAACAAGCCGCCCCATCTGTATGAACTTAACGAAACACACTACGCCCAGGTAGGTGAACGCTGGTTTCAGGTCACCGTCAATGACGACGAAGACGTGCAGATTGTCAGTCCCGATGACGCCAAACGTACCGGGCCGTTGTTGGCTCGTGGCCCCCATGGCAAATGGTTTGTCGATACGCGGCTGCGCCTGCGCGGCGGTGGCCCGAAAAGCCGTTTGAAAGCCCTGAAGCTAGCCAAGGAAAAACGCAAAGCGGAACTTGATACTCAATTGGAGGCGTTCAGAAGCCAGGAAGAAACCCAACAGCAAGCACTCAATCTCCTTCAGACGAGCATGACTCAGGCTTCCACCGAGAATCTCGAAGCAGCGACCAGGCTCTACACCGACAAACTCGACGAGCTGAAAACAAGTTATGGAAAAGCCCTCGAACAGTTGAGCGAATGGCGTTCGCTGGGCGGGGAAACCGGGTACACCTACGAGTTGTTGCGCCTGACCACCGTGCAGCAAAAGTTCCTTTCACTCTGGTTTACGGTAAAGAAAAACCAGTACGCCCGGATCATGCAGAAACTGCTGGCGCAAGCGCCTTTGAACACGGGTGAGCCGGTACGAGCGGATCTGACCGACATCCGAGAGGCAATCGCATTGGGAGACGCCATCGTCGAACGCTTGGAACAGTCACAAACCACCCTGACAGGTCTCCAGGTACTGGGCCATGTCGGGCTTACCAGAATCGCCGATCTGACAAAACTCTTGCCGAAATTCACTCGCCTGGACTTCAAAGCCAATGAAGTGGGCATGGCCTATGAACAGTGCATCCAAGAGGCATCTGGCGAAACCATGTCCGAAGCTCGAACGGCGATCGTCAGCATGGTGGAGGACGCCGCCGACGCCAGCCATGAAGTTGCTGAAATGATGAAACAGCCGAGCAATACCGAGCCGCCCGAGGCGCGCATCCAAAAGCTGTCCAGGCTGGCCGACATCTATGCCGATGCACTTCAGTGTATTAAGGATCTGCCAGCCCGATACCCCGGGATGGTTCACCAATCGGCGCTCGACCACCTTCAAGTGCTGATCTCGGAATTTCAAACACTGACGCTGAACCAGCTCAACCAACTGCTTCCTGAAGCCGAAGAAGCTTTCATCCAGCAACCTTCCCGACCTGCTGTTGCAGGCCCGTCGCGGCCCAAGGTCAAAGTCACCAAGACCCGCCCACGCGTCGTCGAAAGCGAAGCCCCGCAAACATCCGGGCAGGAGAAAAAAGAGGAGTTGTTCCAGAAGCTCGTTCCCAAAAGCGCCAAGCCCGCCAAGCCCGCGCTGGATGATCTCGCCACCATCGCTGCCGGCCTGAACCTCAACGTGGACGCAAACGAATTCACCAGGCGCATCAATCGGGACGCCGAACGTGCAAATCGAATCCCTGCCGATGTACAGGACCTGTTCGATCAACAGGCGCGCAAACTGGAAGAGTCCGCCACAAGCGTCGAACAGGCCATGAGCAACATCAGAAGTACCGGCAAACAACCTCCTCCCGTAGCTGGCCTGAGCCTGGAATTGCGCGGCAGGGCTGACAGACTCCGCAAAGAGGGCATCAAGACACGCACAAAAATGCTCAAGAAGCGCAAGCCAAGGCAGGAGTACTTCCAATGGTTGCACGAAAACCGACAGGTCAAAATCCTGCGCAACGAGCAAGGCCGGATCAGAACCACGGGGCGCAAGGACTACTTTCAGGAGTACCGGATTCTCGACGCTACCGACAATGACCAGGAACTGTGGGTTGCGCACTTCCACTACGAAACACTTGAGAGCGATGCCGCCCAACCCACAGCAGCGCATCTGAAAGTATCGGAAAAATACCTGGCGACGCTGGATACCGAGCTTCGAGAACAATTGGCAACGCTGCAGCCCATCGACTACGTACTGCGTCGAATCACCAGTGCTTCCACCCAATCATTGTTCCTGCAACTCGAGCCCCAGTGACTCATAGAGGGGCGGGTCCGCGGACCCGCCCTTTACCGGCACCAGGCACTGCGCAAACGCACAAGCGCTGACGCGATAGCCGCTTCCGGCACCGCCGCAAATCCCAGCACCAGCCCTGCCCGCTGATCCACCGAAGTGCTCGAATCCGCTAGCCAGTAACTGCTCAGACCGTTGATCTCGACATCGACGCCGGCGGCAGCCTCAATCAGTTCACGTTCACGGGCCTGAGTATCGACTGCCACCGTCACGTGCAACCCTGCCGCGACACTCGGCAGGCTGCCCACCCCGGGAATGTCCGAGGGCCAGTTGGCCAGCAGCGTATTGCGACGACTCAACGCGGCGCGGCGCATACGGCGGATGTGCCGCTGGAAATGCCCGGCCGCCATGAATTCGGCCATGACGGCCTGGGTGCTGACCTCGGAGTGCCGGACATCGACCGCGCGACGCTGGCTGAAAGCGTCCACCAGTGCCGTTGGCAACACCAGATAACCCAGGCGCAATGCCGGGAAAGCCACTTTGCCGAACGTGCCAACGTAGAGCACGCGCCCGTGACGATCCAGCGCGGCCAGCGGTGCCAGTGGCGCGCCGCTGTAACGGTACTCGCCATCGTAATCGTCCTCGACAATCCAGCCTTGGGTTTTCTCGGCCCAGGCCAATAACTCGAGCCGCCGCGCCAGACTCATCACCACCCCCGTCGGGTATTGATGCGATGGTGTGACATAGGCCAAACGACAATCCACGATGCCGTTCAATTCGTTGCAATCGATACCGTCACTGTCCACCGCCACCCCGTGCAATCGGGCACCGGCCACGGCGAACGCATGACCCGCCGCGCGATAACCGGGATTCTCAATCGCCACACCATCGCCAGGTTCGACCAGCAACTGTGCACAAAGGCTGATCCCCTGCTGCGCACCACTGGTGATCACAATTTGTTCAGCCGTGCACTGCATGCCCCGGGAACTGCGCAAGTACGCGGCAATCATTCCACGCAGACGCGCATCACCTGCGGGGTCGCCGTAACACAGCTGCTGCAAATCCGGTTTTCGCCAGAAAGCCGCGTTCAGCTTGGCCCACACTTCGAAAGGAAAAAGGTCAAAGGCCGGAACGCCAACCCTGAATGCCCGCGGAGGCCCGCTTGGTGGACTCGGTAAATGGTTCTTTTCTACGCGACCCAACGCACCGCTGTGGATAACTTTGCTGGATGAATCAACAGGTAAATCCAGCCAATTTGTGGATAAGGTTGTGGGTAAGCCTGTTGACAACCCTGTGGATACTTTTGTGGATAATTTTTTTGCCGGCAACGCATTCTGAGGTAATTGCGCGACATAGGTCCCATCGCCTACCCGTCCCTCGATGAAGCCTTCGGCATACAGTTGGTCGTAGGCGCGCACCACACTGTTGCGGGAAATCGCCAGAGCCGCCGCCAGATCGCGGCTGGCGGGAAGACGGGTGCCACTGGCCAGTCGCCCATCCAGCACCCGCAGGCGCAATGCCTGATACAGCTGCCGACTCAGCCCCTGGCGGCGATCAAGTTCGATGCCCGCCGGGTTGAACGAAAGGGACAGTGGTTCGGTAGTCATGACAATGGACCTATGAAATTGGTCATTAATGGCTCTTACAACAGACCAATAGCCTGCCTAGGATGCAGGCATTCGCCAAGGAAAATATCTTCATGTACACGCCACGTGCCTTTGCCATCGACGAGTTGTCCCAACTGCATGAACTGATGCTCGCCAGCCGGCTCGCCATTTTGGTGACCCACGGTGAAAGTGGCCTGCAAGCCAGTCATGTACCGGTTCTGCTGCACTGCGAACAGGGCTCGAACGGCACGCTGTACGGACACTTGGCCAAAGCCAATCCACAGTGGAAAGACCTGCGCGACGGCGCTGAAGCCCTGCTGATTTTTGCCGGCCCCGATGCCTACGTCAGCCCTGGCTTCTATCCGAGCAAGGCCGAACTCGGCAAAGTCGTGCCCACCTGGAACTACGTCGCGGTACATGCCTATGGCCGTGCCGAAACCTTCAGCGATGGCGGGCGGCTGCTCGACATTGTCAGCACCCTCACCGACCGTCATGAAGCTGGCCGCGCCCAGCCATGGTCAGTGGCCGATGCCCCCGCCGATTACATCGACGGCATGCTCAAGGCCATCGTCGGTTTCGCCATTCCCATTGACCGTCTCGAGGGTAAACGCAAACTCAGCCAGAACCGCGCCCCCGCCGACATCGCGGGCGTACGCGAAGGCCTGGCTGCCAGCTCCGACGTCAATGACCAGACCCTCGCTCAATTGATGCGCTAAGGAAATCACCATGAGTCAGATCGACATTCGCCCAGTCACCGCCGGCGATCACGCAGCTTGGCTACCGCTGTGGCAAACCTACCTGCGCTTCTACAACACCGAACTGCCGGACGCCGTCAGCCAAAGCACCTGGCAACGCATGCTCGATCCAAACGAACCCACTCACGCCGCGCTGGCCTGGGCCGACGGCAAAGCGGTGGGCATGGTGCATTTCATCTACCATCGTTCGAACTGGAGCATCGAAAACTCCTGCTACCTGCAAGACCTGCTGGTAGCGCCCGAAACCCGTGGTACCGGCGTCGGCCGACAATTGATCGAATTCGTTTACGCAACAGCCAAACAGGACGGTTGCTGCAAGGTCCACTGGCTCACTCACGAAACCAACGCCACCGCGATCCAGCTTTATGAGCGCATCGCCGAGCGCCCCGGTTTCATCCAGTTTCGCAAAGCCATTTAAGGTTCAAGGAGAACAACATGTCGACTTCACTCGCGGATTGGAAAGGTGTCCCGGCACCGTCGGTTCAAACCATCGAAGGGCGTTTCATCCGCCTGGAAAAACTTGACCCGGCGCGCCACGGCGATGACTTGTTCAACGCCCTGCAAGGCCCCGGTGCCGATCCGAAACTCTGGGATTATCTGCCTTACGGCCCCTTCCCCGAGCGCAGTGCTTTCAACGATTGGCTGAACAACCATGCAGCCAATAGCGACCCCTACTTCTTCAGTGTGATCGACCGTGCCAGCGGTGAAGTGCAAGGCATCCTCAGTTTGATGTCGATTGTGCCTTCACAAGGCCGGATCGAGATCGGTCACGTGACGTTCGGTGCGCCGATGCAGCGCTCGCCGAAAAGCACCGAGGCGGTTTATTTGCTCGCCCGGGAATCCTTTGCCCTGGGTTACCGCCGCCTGGAATGGAAGTGCAACAACGCCAATGCCCGCTCCAAGTACGCAGCCGAGCGGCTGGGTTTCAGCTTTGAAGGCGTGTTCCGCCAGCACATGGTGGTCAAGGGGCAGAATCGGGATACGGCGTGGTATTCGATCCTGGACTCGGAATGGCCGGCAATCGGTGCAGGGTTCGAGCGGTGGTTGAGTGATAAAAACCAGAAAGGGGCGGGACAGGTGAAGTCGTTGGTGGAGTGCCGGGGGTAATCACCGCGGATACACCCCAATCCCTGTAAGCCAGCCCGATGGCGATGAAGCCGGCATGTCCAAAATCCCCCGCGCCTGACACTCCGTCATCGCGAGCAGGCTCACTCCCACAAGGGATCTGCGGCGTACATAGACCTCGCGTACGACACCAATGAACTGTAGGAGCCGGCTTGCTGGCGATTAGGGCCGCACATTCAGCATCTCCCGCGCCAGACACACCGCTATGGCCAGCAAGCCGGCTCCTACAATAGATTTTTTCCAGGCACAAATTTTGGGTACCGCAAAACCCCTGTGGGCCAGCCTGCTGGCGAAAAAGTCCAGCGTTCAGCGACTTTTTCGATATACATCAATCTGTAAAAACCCTCCGCTATACAGGACGCCCTGCTTATAACAAAAGGCCGTCCATCATGACCTCCCCGCCCCAGCATTTGGCACTTGTCATCAGCCTGGTGATCAGTACAGGCGCCATTGCCGCGCCGTACAAAAACCTGCAGATCGACACGGCCACCACCACTGCGCAAACCCTCGGCGGTGCAGACACATTGACGATCTCCGCGCCAGGCAGCATTACCCATGCCGGCAAGGCTGTCAGCCTCAAGGACGGTACGGCCGGTGTCGGCGTGGTGATCGATAACGCGGGGCAGATCGTTTCTACCGGTGGACGGGCGATCGACAGCAGCGGCGACCTGACCCAGGCGCGCAACTACAGCATTTACAACCGCGCCGGTGGCCAGATTCTCGGCTTCAACGACGCGTTGCGCATCGACAGCAACTTCGTCAGTGGCAGCCTGTTGATCGATAACAGCGGCATCATCCGCTCGACAACCGGCCAAGGCCTGGACCTCGATGCACTGCGCAGCACCGGGGTCACGACCACCATCATCAACCGCGCGGGCGGGCTGATTCGTGGTGATGCCAGCGACGGCATGAAGACCGGCGCCAATGCGAGCATTACCAACTATGGCGAGATTTCCACCGGCGACTCGCACAACGCCGACCAGAAATTCGACGGCATCGACATCGACTCGGCCAGCGGCGTGACAGTGACCAACTACGGCACCATCACGGGGGGACGCCACGGCATTACCACCGATCTGGGCGCGACCCTCACCAACTATGGACATGTTACCGGGCGCAACGGCTCCGGTTTCGGTTCCGACGGCGATGGTACGGTGATCAACCACGGCACCATCACCGGCGCCTATTCCGGCCTGCAAGCCAATGGCGACGGCGATGGCGTAGACATCGACAACATCGCCCACATCGAAAACTACGGCACGATCCAGGGTGTTGGTGCCGGCGGTGTGGACAAGAACGGGTTCACCAACGGCAGCGAAGGGATCGCATTGGGCGGTGGTTATGTGCTGAACGCCCAAGGCGCGATGATCAGCGGTGCCACAAGTGCCATTCTGGTTGACGACGGCAGCGGCGGCTCGGGCCTCGCGGCAACCGCGCTGGAAAACTTCGGCACCATCCAGGGTCTCGATGGTTTCGGCGTGAAGTTCGTCGGCGAGTTCGCTGACAGCGTCGTCAACGGCGGCACCATCAGCGGCAGCAATGGCTTGGCTTTGGACCTTGGTGGTGGTAACGACAGCCTGAGCTTGCGCAACGGCAGCCGATTCATTGGGACTGTGGACGGCGGCAGCGGTTACGACCGTGTAGTGATGGACGATGCGTCGGGCGGCAGCTTCGGCAACAGTCGCCACTTCGAATGGCTGGAGGTCAAGCAAGGGGTATGGACCCTGAACGGCAGCGCAGATTTCAGTGACGGTGGTGCAATACATAGTGGAGCAACGCTGATCAACCAGGCAGGCATCAGCGGCAGCATGACTGTCGATGCAGGTGGCGTGTATGCCGGCGGCGGTTCGGTGGGCAACTTGTTGGTCAATGGCACCCTGCTGACCAACACCCGACTCGGCACTGCGACCGTCACCCACGACTTGACCATGGGTAGCAGCTCGACAATCGCATACGGCGTAAATGCAGATGGCAGCAGCGCACCGATCATGGTCGGCGGTACGGCCAATCTCAACGGCGCGACGCTGGCCGTAAACCCCGGCAGCGGCACCTATCCGTGGCAAAGCCATTACACCGTGTTGCAGGCAGCGGTCGTGAACGGCACCTTCGGCAATGTCACAAGCGACTACGCGTTTATCACGCCAACCTTGGCTTATACGCCAACCCGGGTCGACCTGACCTACACCCGTAACGATGTCGCCTTCAACGAATTCGCCGTCACCGGTAATGGCAGTAGCGCCGCCAACAGCCTGACCTCCCTCGGCAAAAACAATACGCTGTACAACGCCTTGCTCAACACCACCGGCGCAACCGCGGGTGCAGCCATCGAGCAGCTCAGCGGTGCCAGCAACGCTGACCTGGCCAGCGCAACCCTCGGTGTCAGTAACCAGATCGGCGCCAGCATGCTGTCGGCGATGCATCAGATGGGCGGCCGTTCGGCTTTACTGGTGGGCCTCGATCAACGGGACACGCCGGTCCTCGCCGCGAACGGCGTCCCCCGTGATGCTCGCAACCTCAATGACCCGAATGCCCAAGGCCGACTCTGGCTGCAAGCCATTGGCGGCTACGGCAAACTCGACGGCGAACACGGCAGCAGCGGACTTGAACAACGCAGCAAAGGCACAGTACTGGGCGCCGATTGGGCGCTCGATGGGCAATGGAAACTGGGTGTGCTTGGCGGTTATTCAAAGACCGATCTGGACGCCACAGGCGTCGATGGCAATGTCGAAAGCTGGCACGCCGGCGTCTATGCGTTGCGCCAAAGCGGCCCGTTGGCTCTGCGCCTCGGCGCGGCATATAGCGGTCATCAGGGTGAAAGCAAACGCACCGTGGCATTCAACGGTTTCAGCGACCGGCCCAAAGGTGATTACGACGCCGACAGCCAACAGGCATTCGCCGAACTCGGGTACGCCATGGGCAGCGGTCGCCTCAGCGCCGAACCGTTCGCCAACCTTGGCTACCAGCGCTATCACCGCGACAGTTATGAAGAAAAAGGAGGCGCTGCGGCCCTGCACGTCGACGGTCAAACCAAGGACAACTTCAGCACAACCTTTGGCCTGCGCCTTGCGCACCTGAACAGCCTCGAGAACGGCATGAGCCTCACCCCGCGCATGACTGCCGGCTGGAAACACACCTACGGCGATGTCAGCAACTCGACACGCCAGGCCTTTGTAGTCGGTGGCACAGCGTTCAGTGTGGATGGCAGCTCACTGGATCGCGACAGCCTGGTGCTGGAAGCCGGACTGGATGTGGGCATTTCGGCACGCCATAGCGTCGGCGTTGGCTATTCCGGAGAAATCGGCAGCAACAGTCGCAACCATGGAGTGATCGGGCAGTGGCAGATGAGTTTCTGACAGCCCGCTGGCCGCACTCGTCCTGATTTTTTGTAAGAACAATCGTCTTCTTTCTCAGATAAATACAGCCACCTTTAGGTGGCTGTATTTTTTCTGCGCCCCATTCCGACATCAGCCGCAGCACCTGCGGATGCGCCTGACATCGATATTTTTCACTGCCTTTTAGAGTTTGGCTTCCTGTCAAAAGAGGCCGTACTCGATGCCCGTTCAACACAAATACCGACCGAAACATCTGGCGCTGGCGATTGCGCTCGCAGTGGGTTGCGCTGAAATTTCACTTGCCCAGCAAGTGTCCATCAATACCACCATTGCTCCGGATGCAACACCGGAGCAGCTCATGGCGGCACTCGATGCATTCATCAATGATCCCACCACTGACAAACAGACCATTGGCAAAGCAGCGGATGGCGTTAACCGGACATTCGGCGATGGAAATGACCTGGTCATTGTATCTGGCCGAGGCGCCCTTTCCGGGTTGATTGACGGTGGTGGCGGGGACAATTTCCTGCAACTCGATACCGCGAGCGGTGGCACATTGGACGACAGTCGACGTTTTGCAGGTCTGGAGCTCAAACGCAGCACCTGGACCGTGAATGGCTCCGGTGATTTCAACATTGGGGTCTTGATTCGTTCAAAAGCAACGCTAATCAACGAAGGGCACATTCTGGGTGGGGCACTGACCCAGGGAACGCTGGTCAACAATGGGAAGATTGGCGGCGGCGCGACGGTGCGACCGGGAGGTTTCCTGAACAACCCGGGCTTTATCGAAGGCGACGTCGAGGTTGAAGAAAAAGGCGTTTTTGCGGGCAGCGGCTTGACCGGTTCCCTCACCGTGAATGGAAAACTTTCTGTCAACAGTTTGCACGGTGCACCAAAGGTCAAAGGTGATTTGAATCTCTCGAAAACCGCCGAGTTGAGCTACGAGATCGATGATGGGCTCAACAGTGAAACGATTGTGGTCGATGGCACCGCCAACCTCGGCGGCGCCACACTGAACATCGTGGCGGCATCGGGTGATTACCCGCTGATCAGCGAAAAAACCATCCTGGTTGCCGACAAAATCGAAGGGAAATTCGGGAAGATTCTCAACAATCTTGCGTTCCTGACACCCGAGCCGGATTACCAGGCCAAGACTTTCGGCTTGATCTTCGTCCGCAACGACGTACCGTTCGCGGTTGCCGCTATCACGGACAATGGCAGGGAACTCGGTGAAAGCCTTGACGATATTGAGTTTCAAGCACCCTCCGTCGCTGAAGTCCCGAATCTACCCACAGACACCGGTACATCCGTTCCGGTCTTAACCCCAACCACTGCCGATGAAAATCAGTCGACAGCCTCTACAGCAATGCCCCCCGAACAACCTGCCATAGCCGCAACGCCGGTTACCAGCAACCAAACCGTCACCGCTGAAACGCCATCTGACAAATCCGACACAGCTTCAACTCCTCCAGCTACCCCTTCCGTCGCCTCACTACCAAAGGCACCCATCCCCACAAACGCTGCGGTCGCAGCCCTGCTCCGCGCTGACAAACAGACCGCATCTATTGCCATCGAGCAACTGGCCGCCAGCCAAAACGCCAACCTCGCGAAGGCGACCCTGAACAGTGACAGCCCAATCAGCGCAACCATGCTCTCAGCCATGCGTCAGCTGGACAGTGCCAGTGGCTATGGCAACGCCACGAGGCGCAATGCACCACGCCTGGCTGCCGGCAGCGAAGACAATGGTCGGGTCTGGCTGCAAGCATTGGGTCATGGTGGGACCCTGGATCGCGATTACGATGCTCTGAAACACACCACCCACGGGCTGGTAATCGGAGCGGACTGGGGTATCGCAGAGGACTGGCGGCTGGGTGTTATCAGCGGCAAATCCGACACGCGCCTGAACAGTCGGGGACTCGACGGCAATCTCGACAGCTGGCATGTGGGCGCCTACGCCCTGCGTCAAAACGGTCCCCTGTCAATGCGACTGGGTGCGACCTACAGCAGCCACGATGGCAGCACTAAACGACGGGTTGCCTTCAAAGGTTTCAGCGACCGCCCCGAAGGCCGCTACGATGCCAGCACCCAGCAGGCTTTCGCGGAATTGGGTTACAACCTGGGCCGGGCGAATGTCAGCATCGAACCGTTTGCCAGCCTGGGCTACCAACGCTATCAGCGCGATACCTTCACGGAAAAAGGTGGTGCAGCGGCACTGAAGGTACACGGTCAAACGCAGAACAATTTGAACAGCACATTCGGCCTGCGACTGGCGAAGCTCACCGCGCTGGATAACGGCATGCAACTGACCCCGCGGTTCAGCGCTGGCTGGAAACACACCTACGGGGACGTCTACAGCGATACTCGCCAACAAATAGTTACGGGTGGGAAAAACTTCACCGTTTCCGGCGTGCCACTGGATCGTGACAGCCTGCTGGTCGATGCCGGGCTGGACCTTGGATTTTCAGCGAAACACACGCTGGCCGTCGGCATCACGGGTGAGATCGGCACCGACAGCCGCAACCACGGCGTTACAGGTCAGTGGCGAATGAGTTTCTGAGAGCCCAAACCCGAGGCGAAAAAAAGGGGAGCACATGCTCCCCCGAGGTTTAAAGCGGTAGATCGAGGCTGTTAACTCAGCCTTCGATTTCGATCAGGATTTCGCCCGGGTTCACCCGGTCGCCCTTGGCCACGTGAATGGCGGTGACTTTACCGGCGATGGCCGCCTGCACTTCGGTTTCCATCTTCATCGCTTCGGTGATCAGCACCGCTTGGCCAGCCTTGACGGAGTCGCCTTCCTTGACCAGCACATCGACGATGTTGCCCGGCATGGTGGTGCTGACGTGGCCCGGAGCTGTGGCTTGCTTGCGCTTGCTGCTGCCGCCGCCGACAAATTCGTTGAGCGGTTCGAACACCACTTCTTCCGGCATACCGTCGATGGACAGGTAGAAATGCCGCTTGCCTTCGGACTTGACGCCAACACCGGTGATATCGACGCGGTAGGTTTCGCCGTGCACGTCGATGACGAACTCGGTCGGTACGCCTTCGCCGCCAGCCGATGCAACACCACCGGCCTCAGGAATCGGCAACAGCACTTCAGGTGTCAGGGTGCCGGCAGCACGTTCCTCGAGGAACTTGCGACCGATATCCGGGAACATCGCGAAGGTCAGCACGTCTTCTTCGGACTTGGCCAATGCACCGATGTCAGCGCGCAGCTTGGCCATTTCCGGTTTGAGCAGATCGGCCGGACGAACGTCGATTACCTCTTCGCTGCCAATGGCCTGGCGACGCAGCTTCTCGTTCACGGTGCCCGGTGCCTTGCCATAGCCACCTTGCAGGTAAAGCTTCACTTCGTTGGTGATCGTCTTGTAACGCTCACCGGCCAGCACGTTGAAGAACGCCTGGGTGCCGACGATCTGCGAAGTCGGGGTCACCAACGGAGGAAAGCCGAGGTCTTCACGAACGCGCGGGATTTCGGCCAGCACTTCGCCCATGCGGTTCAGCGCGCCCTGCTCCTTCAACTGGTTGGCGAGGTTGGAAATCATCCCGCCCGGCACCTGGTTGACTTGCACACGAGTGTCGACAGCGGTGAATTCGCTTTCGAACTGGTGGTACTTCTTGCGCACGGCGTAGAAGTACAGGCCGATTTCCTGCAACAACTCCAGGTCCAGGCCTGTGTCGAATTCGCTGCCTTTGAGCGCAGCCACCATCGATTCGGTGCCTGGGTGGCTGGTGCCCGAGGCGAAGCTGGAGATCGCGGTGTCGATGTGGTCGGCACCGTTTTCAATTGCCTTGAGCTGGCACATCGTCGCCAGACCGGCGGTGTCATGAGAGTGGATGAACACGGGAAGCGACTGTTCGGCTTTCAACGCCCGCACCAGTTCACCGGTGGCGTATGGGGTCAGCAGGCCGGCCATGTCCTTGATCGCCACCGAGTCGCAACCCATGGCTTCCATTTGCTTGGCTTGCGCCACGAAAGCATCAATCGTGTGCACCGGGCTGGTGGTGTAGGCGATGGTGCCCTGAGCGTGCTTGCCTGCGGCTTTCACCGCTTCAATCGCCACGCGCAGGTTACGCACGTCGTTCATCGCGTCGAAGATGCGGAACACGTCGATGCCGTTGACCGCGGCCTTGGCAACGAAAGCTTTGACCACGTCGTCGCTGTAGTGGCGATAGCCCAGCAGGTTCTGACCGCGCAGGAGCATTTGCAGACGCGTGTTAGGCAGTGCCGCGCGCAATTGGCGCAGACGCTCCCACGGGTCTTCTTTCAGGAAACGTACGCAGGCGTCGAACGTCGCCCCACCCCAGCACTCCAGCGACCAGTAGCCGACTTTGTCGAGCTTGTCGCAGATCGGCAGCATGTCTTCGGTGCGCATGCGGGTCGCCAGCAGCGATTGGTGGGCGTCGCGCAGGATGGTGTCGGTTACATGGATCTTCTTGGACATTGTTCTATTCCTCACAGGCCTGCGTGGGCGGCGATGGCGGCGGCGATGGCCAGGGCCAGCTCTTCGGGTTTGCGCTTGATCGAGTAGTTGGTCAGTTCAGGGTGGCTTTCAACGAAACTGGTGTTGAACTGGCCGCTACGGAATTCCGGATTGCGCAGGATCTCCTGGTAATACGCGGCGGTGGTCTTGACCCCTTGCAGACGCATATCGTCCAGAGCGCGCAAGCCACGGTCCATCGCCTCTTCCCAGGTCAACGCCCACACCACCAGTTTCAGGCACATGGAATCGTAGAACGGCGGAATGGTGTAACCGGTGTAAATCGCCGTGTCGGTACGCACGCCGGGACCGCCGGGCGCGTAGTAACGGGTGATCTTGCCGAAGCTCGGCAGGAAGTTGTTTTTCGGGTCTTCGGCGTTGATCCGGAATTGCAGGGCAAATCCACGGTGGTGGATGTCTTCCTGTTTCACCGAAAGCGGCAGACCGGAAGCGATGCGGATCTGCTCGCGGACGATGTCGATGCCGGTGATTTCTTCGGTGATGGTGTGTTCCACCTGCACCCGGGTGTTCATCTCCATGAAGTACACCTCGCCTTCAGCGAGCAGGAACTCCACAGTACCGGCGTTCTCGTAACCCACAGCCTTGGCTGCACGCACCGACAGGTCACCGATATAGGCGCGCTGTTCAGGGGTCAGTTGCGGGCTCGGGGCGATCTCGATCAGCTTCTGGTTGCGGCGCTGGATCGAGCAGTCACGCTCGAACAGATGCACGACGTTGCCGAAACTGTCGCCCAGGATCTGCGCTTCGATGTGCTTGGGATTGACGATGCATTTTTCCAGGAACACTTCAGCGGAACCAAACGCCTTGGTGGCTTCGGAGATCACGCGAGGGAACGCCTGTTCGAGCTCTTCGCGGCTGTTGCAGCGACGAATGCCGCGGCCGCCGCCACCGGAAGTGGCCTTGAGCATCACCGGGTAGCCGATACGATCGCCTTCGGTCAGGGCTTCTTCGATACCCGAGACGTTGCCTTCGGTACCTGGGGTAACCGGCACGCCAGCCTTGATCATGCTGCGGCGGGCTTCGGTCTTGTCGCCCATGCGGCGAATCACTTCAGCCGATGGACCGATGAATTTGATCCCGCGTTCTGCGCAGATGTCTGCCAGTTCAGCGTTCTCGGAGAGGAAGCCGTAGCCGGGGTGCAATGCATCACAACCGGTTTCCACGGCCAGGTTCACCAGCTTGCGCGGGTTCAGGTAGCCCGCCAATGGCTCGGCGCCAATGCTGTGGGCCTCGTCCGCACGCTTCACATGCAGGGCATGACGGTCGGCATCGGAATAGATCGCGACCGAGCGAATACCCATCTCGGCGCAGGCACGTACGATGCGTACGGCAATCTCACCACGGTTGGCGATCAGGATCTTTTTTATCACTTGGAGGTTCCCTTGAGCCGGTGGTACCCACGACCCGCTAGACCAGGTCGACGCGTGACCAAATGTTTCAATTTGGTCGCAGCCCCACACTAGCGCCCACAAGGGATTAACAAAAATGAATAATTATTGGGTCACGCATAAGTAAAGACTTATAGTTGCTGTATCAGCCAGCGGCGAGAGGACTAATAAAGTGCGTAAGTCATTGATGCGTATGACGTTGCGTCAGTTGCAGATCTTCAATGAAGTCTGCGATTTGAGGTCCTACAGCCGCGCAGCCGACGAAATGTCGCTCACACAACCGGCCGTAAGCCTGCAGATTCGCCAACTCGAAGAACTGGTTGGCCAGCCATTGTTCGATTACGTCGGTAAAAAACTCTACATGACCGAAGCGGCCGAAGCACTGCAACGCGCCAGCCGGGACATTTTCGGGCGCCTGGAAAACCTCGATATGCAGCTATCGGACATGCAGGGCTCCCTACAGGGTCAATTGAAACTGGCGGTGGAATCGAGCGCCAAGTACTTCGTTCCGCACTTGTTTGCCGCGTTCAAGCGCCAGCATCCGGAGGTCAACCTGCAATTGACGGTGGTCAACCGGGGGCAGGTGATTCGACGCCTCTCGGACAACCGTGACGACCTGGTCATCATGTCCATGGTGCCACAGGACATGGGCCTGGAATTCCTGCCATTCCTGAACAATCCGATTGTCGCCGTGGCGCCACCGAATCATCCACTGTGCCACATGGGCCCCCTGCGCCTGCAGGATCTGGAACCTTATACCCTGCTGCTGCGCGAGCCCGGTTCGGGGACACGCCTGGCGTGCGAAGAGTACTTCAAGGAAAAGCGCGTGCACTTCAACCAGACACAGGAAGTGTCATCAGCCGAAGCTCAACGCGAATGCGTGCTGGCGGGTCTGGGCGTGGCGTTGTTGACGCGCCACGCCCTGAACCTCGAACTGGCGACCGGTGGGTTGATCGAGTTGCCGGTCGAAGAACTGCCGCTTTATCGCAGCTGGTGTCTGGTGCAAGCCAAGGCTAAACGGCTGTCACCAGTGGCTCACGCCTTCCTTGCGTTCGTGCGCAGCGAGCGGGTGCAGATCAGCGGCCTGGTTGAGCGCTTCGCCGGGAAGCTGTCGGCGCAGCCTGCCAATAATTGAGCTCGAAATCTTCAGGAAAATCGCCAATCTCGGCCAGAAGCTGACGGCGCTCGCAACGATCTTCAATAGCGCGGCGAAACTCCATGCGCCGTTGATCTTCTTGTTGACGACGGGTTTTGACAGCGCTGTTGCGTTCTTCGTAAGGCAGGGCCATTTCAAGTCTCCCAAGACGAGTACGGGAGTTTCAAGATAGACGTGGGGGATGACGGTTTGGCGGCTTGATGGTTACAGACCGATGAATGTTGTTTGGTCCTGTGGCGAGGGAGCTTGCTCCCGTTCGGCTGCGCAGCAGTCGCACAATTTTGGGGCCGCTTCGCGACCCAGCGGGAGCGAGCTCCCTCGCCACAGGGGGCCGCGCGGGCCTTGAAGTCAGTCGTCCAGCGCTTTCACCGATTTGGGCGACAACCGCAAGCTGCGCAAACTGCGTTTAACGCTCTTGAGGTGGTTGACCAGGCTCGGCCCGCGCGCCATTGCCACGCCCATCGCCAATACGTCGATTACCACCAAATGGGCAATACGCGAGGTCAGCGGCGTGTAGATTTCGGTGTCTTCGTGCACGTCGATCGCCAGGTTGACCGTCGACAACTCGGCCAACGGTGTCTGGCTCGGGCACAGGGTAATCAGCGAAGCGCCGCTCTCACGCACAAGATTGGCAGTGATCAATAGATCCTTGGAGCGCCCGGACTGGGAGATGCAGATCGCCACGTCTGTCGGTTTCAACGTCACCGCCGACATCGCTTGCATATGCGGATCGGAGTACGCCGCTGCGGTCAGCAACAAACGGAAGAACTTGTGCTGCGCATCCGCCGCTACCGCACCCGAAGCACCGAAACCGTAGAACTCGACCCGCTGCGCCTGGGACATCAGCGTCACTGCTCGCTGCAATTCCAGTGGGTCGAGCTTTTCTCGAACCTCCATCAGGGTATGCAACGTGGTGTCGAAGATCTTCAGGCTGTAGTCGGCCACCGAATCGTCTTCATGGATCGCGAATTGCCCGAAACTCGCACCGGCTGCCAGGCTCTGGGCCAGCTTCAGTTTCAGGTCCTGGAACCCGGAACACCCGATGGCGCGGCAAAAGCGCACGATGGTCGGCTCACTGATGCCTACGCTATGGGCCAGGTCGGCCATGGAGCTGTGCATCACAGCCGCAGGGTCAAGCAGCACATGATCGGCGACCTTGAGCTCCGACTTGCGTAACAGGTGACGTGACTGGGCGATGTGTTGCAGCAGATTCAAAGGGCTGGACTCTTTGTTATTGGCAGGTGCCGGGGATGTAGCACGCTTGTAGTTATACTACATGAATTGGCTTTTTGCCTGCTCAATGCGTTACCGAATCCCTCGATTTCTGGCGTCCGCGCCTCATGTAGCACTCATGGCGCGGGGCCGAAGCGCGAGTTTTGAACTGAAAAACATTGAATTAGTTACTTGGCAAAATATAAAACCAATGCGGCATGAGCACTCGATAACAACACACGCCGATTTACAAATCAAACTAACAAAATTCAACCAAAGCAAACTTCAGCTGGGTATATTAATTGCGCAGGAAGCGAATCAAAACTAAAGGAGCTACACATCATGACTATTAAAACCAAAGGCTGGACCGCACAGATCGACCGCATGCCAGGCGCCGCTTCGTTTCGCACCTATGGCGTCGTAACCGTGGCGCATACGGGCATTACCCCAAAGCTGGAATTGAGTGAAGAGCAAGATAAATCCTATGACTTGCGCCTGGAACTTAAACTTGAAAGCTCCAATGAAATTTCGCTGCAAGTCGAAACCGACAAGTTTGTAGAATACAAAGTGCCGGGCAACTCTGATGTTTGCAGCGTGAGCATCTTCTACGAAGGAAAGTTGCTGCACCATATCGATAAAGTATCGATCACCCACTAAGCATCAATTGCGCTTCCGGCAATTCAGGCGTCCCGCAGTCTCAGCTGCTGAGACCGGGACGCCTTCTACTCAACTGGCGGCCTGAGCATGCAGCAAGCCGGCCAGGGTTTCGGCCTCTACCGGGCGGCTGACCAGATAACCCTGCACTTCATCACACTGTTCAGCTTTCAGAAACTCAAGCTGTTCGATCCGCTCGACGCCTTCCGCCACGACCTTCAATGCCAGGCCGTGCGCCATGGCGATGATCGCCCGAGTAATCGCCGCATCTTCGCTACCCTCCCCCAGGCCACGAATGAACGCTTGATCGATCTTCACGTAATCGACGGGAATCCGCTTCAGATAACTCAAGGACGAATAGCCTGTGCCGAAATCATCAATCGCCAGTTTCACGCCCAGATCACGTAATTGCTGGAACGTCGCAATGATGTGTTCGACGCTGTCCAGCAACTGGCTTTCGGTGAGTTCCAGCTCAAGGTAGCGCGGCTCCAGCCCGGTTTCTTCCAGGACCTGGCGCACCAGACTGACCAGCTTGCCCTGTCGCAGTTGGTGCACGGACAGGTTCACAGATACCCGAATCGCTTCAAGTCCCTGCCGCTGCCATTCACAGGCTTGCCAGCAAGCCTGACGCAGTACGAACTCGCCTATCGGACCAATCAGCCCGGTTTCCTCGGCCAACCCGATGAAATCCCCAGGAGGCACTCGGCCCATGGTCGGGTGATCCCAACGCACCAAGGCCTCGGCGGCATTCAACTTGCCCGTGGCAAGGCACAATTTCGGTTGATAAAACACCTTCAACTGCTTCTCTTCGACAGCCTTTCGCAGTTGGTTTTCCATTTGCAAACGCTCCAGCGTGCTGGCTTGCAAACTGTCGGTATAGAACTGGAAGTTGTTCCCTCCCAGATGCTTTGCGTGCTGCATGGCCATGTTCGACTGACTGACCAATGCCGAAATATCCCGGGCGCTGTCCGGCAATAAACTGATGCCCATCGACGCGCTGACCACCAGCTCATGCCCATCAATGGTCACCGGCAACCGCAACTTGCTCGCCAGACGCGTCGCCACCCGCGCCAGGCTCGACAGGTTGCCGTAAGCGTTGAACAGCACCGCGAATTCGTCACCGGACAGGCGCGCGATGGTGTCCGCTTCCGGCAATGCATTCACCAACCGTCGAGCCATCTTCTGCAACAACTGGTCAGCGATTTCATGCCCCAGGCTGTCGTTGAGCTGTTTGAAGCGGTCCAGATTGATGTGCAGCAACGCCAGGCTGCGATAACCGCCCTGACGCACCCGTTGATGCGCTTCGCTGAGTCGTTCGCGGAACATCGAGCGGTTGGCCAGGCCGGTCAGTTCGTCGTAATGCGTTAGATAACGCATGCGCTCTTCGGACTCTCGGCGCGCCGAAAGATCAGCGAAGAAGCCCACGATATGACTGACATTTCCCCGAGTATCGCGTACGGCGTTCAGCTGCAGCCATTGCGGATACATCTCGCCGTTCTTGCGGGTTTCCACCAGTTCGCCTTGCCAACTGCCCTGCTGTTCCAGCGCCTGGTGAATCGACGCGTAATGCCTGCGCGCATCGCGGCTGCACGGTAATTCAACGACATTGCGCCCGATCATGTCCTCGATGTCGTAGCCGGTCACCCGACTGAAAGCCTGATTGATCGCGATAAGCTTGTAATTCGGATCGAAAATCACAATGCCTTCGCTGGCCGCTTCGAACACGGTCGCGGCCAGCTGCCGCTGCTCTTCCAGACCTTTGCTGACGCTGATGTCGCGACGGGTGCCGACCATGCGAATCACCCTTGCGTTTTCGCCACGCTCGACTGCCCGCCCGCGGTCCTCGATCCAGACCCAGTGGCCGTCGCCATGCCGCACGCGATATTCGATCTGATAGTCCTCGGTGCGCCCTTTCAAATGCTCGACCAGTGCTCTTTTCAGTCCGGGAAGGTCCTCCGGGTGCAGCCGCGGCTTGAGGTGACGCAAAATGCCCGTCACCTGTTCCGGCTCCAGGCCGAACAATTCCTGAATCTGCGTGTGGTGAACTTCGTCGGTTTGCAGGTTCCAGTCCCACAGCCCCAATTCGCTGGCCTTCAGGGCCAGCGCCAGGCGCGCTTCACTCTTGCTCAACGCCTGGCTGGCGGCGTCCAGTTCGAGGCTGCGCTGGGCAACACGGTTTTCCAGGTCGGTCTGGATTTCCCGCAGTTCTTCTTCGGCACGCTGGCGTTGCTCAATTTCCTTGGCCAGCTTCTGATTGAGCTGGTCACTGCAACTTTGTGCCTGTTGCAGGTGTTCGATGAGCGCCTGATTCTGAAAACGTCGCATCAAGCCCCGATCGATCAAACGATTGACCTGCCAGGCAACCACGCTCAGTGCACCCAGCAGAATCAATCCAAACCAGCCCCAACCTTGCTGCTGCTCGTCTCCCCCCCAAAACATGTAAGCGATGGCCGGCAGCAGACAGGGCAAGGTGAACGAAAGAAAGGCCGGCAAACTGACCGCATAAGCCACACTGGCGGAAAGCGCCGCGGCACCGATGAGGCCGAAGACCCAGGCCTGCTGAATGAAGTTATCGGCGGGAACCAGGGCGATGCCGGCACCCGCCAGAGTCAGGCCGGTGAGGCCGGAGCCCAATAAAAACATGCGTAGCCAAATGGGGTGAGCCTGACGATTGGGAATGGCCGAATCGAAGGCGGCAACCTGAATCACCCGCAATGCCACCAGTGACAGCAGCCATACCAGCCAGACCGTGACCAGGAAGTAACGCTGCGGACTCCAGAGTAAACCGGCGCAGACCAGACCATTGATCAACATGAACAGCGTAGGCAGCAGAGAGCCCTGATACAGCAGACGCGTGCGTTCGACCGCCATCTCCATGGCGTATTGTTTACGAATAACCCGGGGCTGCGCAGTGGGGCCCGACAGGTCGAAGCTGAGGGTCATAGGCGATATTCTTGTTCTTATAATGATGAGCATGAGCCCGAAACGTCGACGGAGCATACACAAGCATCTGCCCTGACCAAACTGCTGCCGGTCAAAAAACAGACAAATCTGCCTGCCACCCGCCCCCGCGCAAATGCCCCCAGGCATGTAGCTGCAATGCTTACGGACAATGACTGACCGGTCGTCCCGCACACCTCTTTCATCGGCTAATGCAAAGCGGGATTTGCCCGGTGTGGCGCCGCCCCCTAGAATGCCCCGATGCGCGATGACCTCTCCCTTTTGCTGAACTCCCTCAACGATGCCCAACGTCAGGCCGTAGCGGCCCCCGTAGGCCGTCAGTTGGTCCTGGCCGGTGCTGGTTCCGGTAAAACCCGAGTGCTGGTGCACCGTATCGCCTGGTTGATCCAGGTCGAAAACGCGTCGCCCCACTCCATTCTGTCGGTGACCTTCACCAACAAGGCCGCTGCCGAGATGCGTCACCGCATCGAACAGTTGATGGGTATCAACCCGGCCGGCATGTGGGTCGGCACCTTCCACGGCCTGGCGCACCGCTTGCTGCGGGCGCACTGGCAAGAGGCAGGCCTGAGCCAGACCTTCCAGATTCTCGACAGTGATGACCAACAACGATTGGTCAAGCGGGTGATCCGCGAGCTCGGCCTGGACGAGCAACGCTGGCCGGCGCGTCAGGCCCAATGGTTCATTAACGGGCAAAAAGACGAAGGTCTGCGTCCGCAACACATTCAAGCCAGCGGCGACCTGTTCCTGGCGACCATGCGCAGCATTTATGAAGCCTATGAGGCTGCGTGTCTGCGCGCCGGTGTCATCGACTTCTCCGAACTGCTGCTGCGCGCCCTCGACCTGTGGCGCGATCATCCGGGCCTGCTGGCGCATTATCAAAAGCGCTTCCGGCACATTCTGGTGGACGAGTTCCAGGACACCAACGCCGTGCAGTACGCCTGGTTGCGCTTGCTGGCCAAGGGCGGCGACAGCCTGATGGTGGTTGGCGATGACGACCAGTCGATCTATGGCTGGCGCGGCGCGAAAATCGAGAACATCTACCAGTATTCCGAAGACTTCCCGGACGCCGAGACCATTCGTCTGGAGCAAAACTACCGTTCCACGGCCGGTATCCTCAAGGCTGCCAACGCCCTGATCGCCAACAACACCGGTCGCCTGGGCAAGGAACTGTGGACCGACGGCGGCGATGGCGAGGCCATCAACCTGTATGCCGCCTTCAACGAACACGATGAAGCACGCTACGTTGTCGAAACCATCGAAAGTGCGCTGAAAACCGGCCTGGCGCGAAGCGATATTGCGATTCTGTACCGCTCCAACGCCCAATCGCGCGTTTTGGAAGAAGCCTTGCTGCGCGAGCGCATTCCGTACCGCATCTACGGTGGTCAGCGCTTCTTCGAGCGGGCGGAAATCAAAAACGCCATGGCCTACATGCGCCTGCTTGAAGGCCGTGGCAACGATGCCGCGCTGGAACGGGTGATCAACGTACCCGCCCGCGGCATCGGCGAAAAAACCGTCGAAGCGATTCGCGAGCATGCACGCCACAGCGATGTGTCGATGTGGGAAGCGATGCAACAACTGGTAGCCAACAAAGGCCTTACCGGTCGCGCCGCCAGCGCATTGGGCGCATTTGTCGAGCTGATCGAAAACCTTGCCGCCAAGTGCATGGAAATGCCGCTGCACCTGATGACCCAGACCGTCATCGAGCAGTCGGGGTTGATCGCCTATCACGAAGCGGAAAAAGGCGAGAAAGGCCAGGCCCGGGTAGAAAACCTTGAAGAACTGGTCAGCGCTGCGCGAAACTTTGAAAACAGCGAAGAGGACGAGGACCTGACGCCACTGGCGGCATTCCTCGGCCATGCATCGCTGGAAGCTGGTGATACCCAGGCTGACGAGCACGAAGACAGCATTCAGCTGATGACCCTGCACAGCGCCAAGGGTCTGGAATTCCCTTACGTGTTCCTGGTGGGCATGGAAGAAGGCCTGTTCCCGCACAAGATGAGCCTGGAAGAGCCTGGCCGTCTCGAGGAAGAGCGGCGCCTGGCGTACGTCGGCATCACACGCGCCATGCAGAACCTAGTGATGACTTATGCGGAAACCCGACGCCTCTACGGCAGCGAGACCTACAACAAGGTGTCGCGTTTCGTACGCGAAGTGCCGAAAGGTCTGATTCAGGAAGTGCGGCTTTCCAACAGCGTCAGTCGCCCGTTTGGCGGCAACCAGTCGATGAGCGGCGGCAACCTGTTCAGCGGCAGCGAGATTCCGCAGACCGACTTCAGCCTCGGCCAGACCGTGCGCCACTCGATTTTCGGGGACGGCGTGATCCTCAACTTCGAAGGCGCCGGGGCCGCGGCCAGGGTGCAGGTGAACTTCAGCGAAGGCAGCAAGTGGTTGATGCTGGGGTATGCGAAGCTGGAAGCGATTTAAAGCAATTTTCTGTGGGAGCGAACCTGTTCGCTCCCACAGGGTTTTGCAACTTTCCTACAGAACTTATCCACTCTTCCTACAGACCAAAGTTAACAGGCCTTATTGCCCTGATTAAGCTGAACCCGACCTGTCAGGCAAAAGCCCGAAACACTCTGCCGCTAGCCAGTAACACTTCAGCTGTGCAACATGGCGCGCGTGCCTTCCACAAATGGGAATTCCCTCTATGAAACGTTTTCTTAGCATCGCCATGGCGTTGTGCATCGGCCTGACGATGAGTCTCGACGTCAATGCCGCCAAGCGCTTCGGTGGTGGCAAAAGCGCAGGCGCTGCGCCAACTCACCAGACCAGCCAGATGGCTCCTTCTTCTCCAGGCATGGGCGGCGCTGCGGCGACCGCTGGTGCTGCCGGTGCCGCTGGCGCCGCTGCCAAGGCCGGTGGCGCTTCGCGCTGGCTCGGCCCACTGGCCGGTATCGCCGCCGGTGGCCTGCTGGCGTCCATGTTCATGGGCGACGGCTTCCAGGGCATGCAGATCTTCGACATCCTGATCATGGCGGTCATCGCGTTCCTGGTCTTCCGCTTCATCGCCGCCCGTCGTCGCAAGCAGCAGGAGCAATTCGCACCAGCCGGTCACGCGCCGATGCAGCGTGAAGCTTTCGAACACAAGCCTGCCGGCGGTTCGATCTTCGGCGGTTCTGCAGCACCCGTCGCCGCTCGTCCGGTCATCAATGCTCCAGCCTGGTTCAATGAACGCAACTTCATCGAAGCAGCGCGCAATCACTTCCAGTCCCTGCAACAACATTGGGACGCGAACGAAATGGACAAGATCGCCGAGTTCGTCACTCCGCAGATGCTGGAGTTCCTCAAGCGCGAACGTGCCGATCTGGGCGACGGCTTCCAGTCGACCTACATCGACAACCTCAATGTGCAACTGGACGGTGTGGACGATCGCGCCGACAAGACCATCGCCACCCTGACCTTCAGCGGCGTGTCGAAAACCTCGCGTTTCGACCAGGGCGAAGTGTTCAGCGAAAGCTGG
>NZ_RCNY01000033.1:0-68030 GCF_004307635.1 Pseudomonas sp. Sample_22 | reverse complement strand
CCCTGTTACCGCCGTGAAAGGGCGGTGTCCTAGGCCACTAGACGAAGGGGACACACTACAACATTCACTCCCTGCTTCGTTTCGCTGTGTGCTTTACGCTGCAAGTGGCGCGCATTCTATGGATGGATTGAGAGGTCGTCAACCCCCTGATATAAATTTATTTAAATCAATGACTTCGCCCTGCTTTGCAGCACTAATCCGGATTTTCCGCCGCCCGGTGTTTGGCGCCTATATTCTGACACTCGCCAAGGCGTTATAGTCGGCGTCGTCAGTGATGGCAATCCGCCCTATCGATGCCAGCATTCATATAAGAAGACTGCGGCCGATACAGAATGAGCCACATCGACCCAACTCGTCGAGCGGCCCTAGGCGCCTATATGCCAAGCCACTACACTCGCACGCGAACCCTAAAAAGAGGTCTTACCGGTGACACCACTCATGATCACCCTGCTCGTCGTAGCCGGGATCGCATTATTGATCGCCATTGGCTACATCAACCATGTGGTGGAAAACAACAAGCTGGAAAGGGCCCGTACCAAGGTTGAGCTCAATGATCGCCTGCGTCGTTGCGGCGAAATCACCGAGACCTTCCCCGGCCAATTGATGACACCGGCACTCAAGCTGCTGCTGACCCGCCTGGAGCTGAACGTCTGCCAACGTCTGCTGAATCTGGAAAAGACCAGTTCCAACCTCAAGGCAAGGATTGGCGAGCTGGAAACCCTGGTCGCCCAGGGCGAATCGATTCCGGTCAACAACCCGCCGGCGCCGATCCAGACCGAGGCCAAGGCCAAGGACGTACGCTTCCTGCTCGAAGCCTTGCACGGCCAGATTACCCGCGCCGCACAGGACGGTTTCCTGCCGCCTAACGAAGCCAAGCGCTGGATCCGCGAGGTCCGCCATATTCTGGTGCTGCTGCACATCGAGTTCTTCAACAACCTCGGCCAGCACTCGCTGCAACAGAATCAGCCCGGTCAGGCGCGCCTGGCGTTCGAACGTGGCGTGCAGTACCTGCGAAAACAGCAGGAACCGCAGATCTACGCCGAGCAACTGGAATACCTGGAAAAACTCCTGGCCCGTGCCAATGCGCAAGTCATGGACCGCATTGCCCCGGTAGAAGGCGAAGTCAACCAACTGACCGAGGGCCTCAAAGACGTCGAGGCAGATGCGGACTGGAAAAAGAAAGTGATCTACGACTGATCACTCGTTAAAAAAAACAAGCCACCGGGAAGGTGGCTTTTTTTTGGGCTGGATATGAGGTGGGCGTACCGCTGCGGGTAACAGGTCGGCTGGCAGGTCGCTATCGCTGCGATGCGACGACCCGACAAGCCAGCTCCCACAGCGATTGAGGGCGACCAGAAATCAAAGCCTGAAATGCCCCACCATCCCTTTCAACTCAGTCCCCAACTGCGCCAGTTCGATACTGGATGCCGCATTCCCCTGCATCGCCAGCGAAGACTGATCGGCACTGGCACGAATACTCGTGACACTGCGATTGATCTCCTCAGCCACTGAGCTTTGCTCCTCGGCAGCCGCCGCAATCTGCTGGTTCATCTGCTGAATCAAAGAAACTGCCGCGGCAATGCTCCCCAGCGCGCTCTCAGTTTGCAGCGCATCGCTGACCGCCAGCTTCACCAATTCGCCGCTGCTCTGAATCTGCTGCACCGACGTCTGCGCCGCCGCCCGCAAGGCGCTGACCAGCCGCTCGATTTCCTCGGTGGATTGCTGGGTCCGCTTGGCCAGGGCGCGGACTTCGTCGGCCACCACCGCAAAGCCTCTGCCCTGCTCACCGGCACGGGCGGCTTCAATGGCGGCATTGAGCGCCAGCAGGTTGGTCTGTTCAGCCACACTTTTGATAACACTGAGTACCGTGCCGATATTCTGGATTTCCGCACTCAGGCTTTCGATGCTTGAACTGGCTGAATTGGCCGAATCGGCCAGTTGCTCAATCCGCACCATGCTTTGGCGCACCACTTGCTGGCCGCTCTCAACCTTGCCATCCGCCGTTTGCGCAGCCTGTGCCGCCTCCTCTGCGTTACGCGCGACATCGTGAACGGTGGCGGTCATCTGGTTCATCGCCGTGGCGACTTGTTCGGTTTCTTCCTTCTGACTGCTGACTTCAAGATTGGTCTGCTCAGTGACTGCCGACAGCGATTGCGCCGACGATGCCAACTGTTCGATGCCTGCCTGCAAACCGCTGACGATCTGGCTAAGACCCGCGCCCATCTGCTGCATCGCGTGCATCAGTTGGCCAATCTCGTCGCGTCGGGTGACTTCGACAGTCCCGCTCAGATCCCCCGAGGCAATCTGCTGCGCCACACGGATAACGCTGCGCAGCGGCTCCACGATCAACCGGGTAATCGCCCAGGCGGCGATCAACCCGACCAGCAGCGCCAGAGCCGAAGAACCGATGATCAGCAGCGAATTCTTTTTCAGTTCCGTTTGCATCGATTGGTCTTCGGCGATGTACGCCTGGTCCACCCGTTCCACCACTTGGCCGGCACGCTCATGCAGTTGCTGATAAACGTTTTTTTCCTGCTCCAGTAAACCGGTGTACTCGGCGAGCTTGTCGTTGAAACCGGCGATATGGCCGGTCACTTCATTGAGAACCGTCTGATATCCCTCATCCTTGACCGTGGTTTTCAATTGCTCGGCCTGGGTCAGTGCTTGACTGGCCTGTTCGATCTTGCCCTGTCCTGCACTGTCGTCGCCCTTGCGGCTCTGGTCCAGGCGTACGCGCGCTTCATTCATGGCCTGGAGCATCAGGCGTGAAACCTGACTGACCTGATTGGCCTGCTCGATAAATTGCGCACCGTCCTTGCCTTCGGAATCCTTGAGGGTATAGGCGCCGTCATCGGCAAGCCCCGACTGCAACACATCGAGATTATTGGCAACGCTGGACACCGACCAACTGGCCATTTCCAATGCCAGGTCCTTGGCCTGGCTAAGCGAGACAAACTCGTCAAACGCCTTGCGATACGCCGCCAGGGACTGCTCGACGTCAGTCATCACCGGGACGTTCGCTGCCGACTCAGCCTTGAGCTGATTCGCCAGCGCGATCAGGCCGTCCACGCCTTCACGCAAAGCGTCGGCTGTTTTCGGGTTGCCGTGCAAGGCGTATTCCTGCTCCAGCAGCCGCACTTTGAGCAGACCACTGTTGAGTGATGACATCTGCTTGAGCCCATCGAAGCGCTGGCTGATGGTGTGCAAGGACCACACGCCAATGGCCGCCACCAAGGCAGTCAACAGCAGCACAAGCACAAACCCGCCACCCAGTTTCTTTGCCATACCGAGGTTGGCAAAACGTCCTTGCACGGCCGAAATCATTGCACGTAGTCCCCTGCCATAGTCTATGGATGCAGATTCGCAACGGGCCTGTGTCAACACAAGTCTCTGGCGCCTGAATAATGGCAAAAAGCTACGCCAACGTCGTTTTCAGAACGCTAGAGGTCGATTCACAGCGGTGGCCTGAAAGAATGCCCTGGCTCGCGGATCGCAGGCACAAGCCACATTGATGCGCTGCCAATCACTGGCTTCCCCCGTGGGACTGAATGCCGTCGCGCACGACAACACAACCCCGTGGCGTTGCGCCTCGGCTCGCACCCGGGCGCAGTCCATCGATCGTGAGCGCGCCCAGATGAACAAGCCGGCAGCGGGCTTGCCAAACACCTCCCACTCGGCGTCTTCAAGCAACTGCAAGGCAGCCTGTCGATCGGTGTTCAAGCGCTGTCTTTGGCGCTTCACCAACTTGCGATACGCGCCGCTGGCCAGCAGGCAGGCCAGCACCGATTCACAAAATCGGGAAGCACCCATGCTGCTGATCATCTTGACTTCGGCCAGTCGTGCAATCACTTCGGCACTGGCCACCACGAAGCCGACACGCAAAGAACTGCTGAGGGTTTTAGAGTAGCTGCCGACATAAATCACACTGTCATCCATGGCGGCGAGACGCATGCCGGTACCGCTGTGAAGATCGGCGAAGACATCATCTTCGATCAGCATCACCTCCTGTTTTTTTGTCAGCTGAAGTACTCGTTGCGCCACCACAGGGACCAGGCTGCCGCCCGTAGGGTTGTGATGGAAGCTGTTGATGAACATTCCCTGCGGGCGGTGCTCGAGCAGTAGTTGTTCGAGAACGGCGACGTCTGGCCCATGCGGCGTTCGCGGTACCTCGAGCATGCGGATACCGTGCAGCCTGAGCAGATCGAACAACATCGGGTAGCCCGGACTCTCGACCACCACGCAATCCCCCGGCTTGAACAGCGTCCGCACGATCAGATCCAAACCCTGGCTGGCGCCTGCGGTGGTTACGATTCGATTGTCTTCAACATCGATGCCCAGCGGTTTCAGGCACTTGAGGATTTGTTCGCGCAGGGCGGGCAACCCCAAGGGTGAACTGTAGTTGAACAGGCCGGCCATATCGGTGCGGCTGACCTGGCGGATCGCATAACTCAAATCATCCGTCTCGCGCCAACTTTCGGGCAGCCCGCCGTAGCCCAGTTGCAGTTCAGACGAAGTTCCTGGTTTTACTACTGCGCCTTCAAACCACAAGTCATCCTGTCGACCCTGGGCTGCGGGGGCTGGGGCTGCCACAACGAAACCGGCGCCCTGGCGAGACTCCAGCACGCCTTGCACCACCAGACGTTCGCATGCCTCGACGACGCAGGATTGGCTGAGCAGGTTGATTCGCGCGATGCGTCGGACTGGCGGCAAGCGCGCGCCAGGCGCCAACTCATTGCAATGCAGCCAGCAGACCAGTGCGTCGACGATTTGCTGTACGACCGGCACCAATGCCTGTCGATCGATTCTCAATTCCATGAGCAAAAAAACTCCTGTGGATTCTGCCGAAAGCAGTTAATCACAGGAGCTCGTTGCGGGATGTGCGACAACGCCGCCAAAACCCCGGGTTTTAATCATTTGAAACACACTGCCCGGCGTATTCACCAAACGGAAAAAAATCTGTGGAAGTGAGTCTGCTCACTCCCGCAGATTGCGTTTTCAGAACGCCGTGACACCGCCATCCACCGCCAATGAATGCCCCGTGGTGAACGCAGCGCCATCGCTGCACAGGTACAGCACTGCGCTGGCGATTTCCTCAACCTTGCCGATGCGACCTACCGGGTGCATGGCGTTGGCAAACTCGCCTTTCTTCGGGTCGGCTTCGTAAGCGCGGCGGAACATGTCGGTATCGATCACCGCCGGGCATACCGCATTGACGCGGATCTTTTTCTTGGCGTATTCGATGGCGGCGGATTTGGTAAGACCGATCACCGCGTGCTTGGAGGCCGCGTAGATACTCATCTTCGGCGCGGCGCCGAGGCCAGCCACCGAAGCGGTGTTGACGATTGCGCCGCCGCCCTGTGCCAGCAACAACGGCAACTGATACTTCATGCACAGCCAAACGCCTTTGACATTGACGCCCATGATCGCGTCGAACTCCTCGACAGTACCTTCGGCCAATTTGCCTTTTTCGATCTCGATGCCGGCGTTGTTGAAGGCATAGTCGAGACGACCGTAGGTATTGATGACTTCATCCATCAGATTTTTTACTTCGCTTTCAAGGGTGACGTTGCAGCGCACGAAGCTCGCTTCACCGCCTGCCGTGCGAATCAGTGCCACCGTTCCTTCGCCGCCCGCCGTGTCCATGTCGGCGACAACCACCTTCAAGCCCTCGGCGGCGAACGCCTGGGCGGTGGCACGGCCGATACCATTGGCGGCGCCCGTCACTACGGCTACCTGACCGGAAAACGTCATGCTCATTGTTATGTCCTCGAAGAGAGTTGGCGGGGGATCGCGTTTTTCCAGTCTAGCCACAGCGGCCCCGGGCAAGGCAGCACTATCAGGTGGCCGGTTGCCTGCCCATGAGTTGCAGTGATGGAACTGCCGTACCAACTATCACTGCACTGGATAAACCTGCATTCGCCGCATCAGCCAAACTTGCGGCATCGCCCACGAAGGTCTATCAACAAGGCTTCATTCATCTTGAGTGCCTGTCATGACATCCCAGACCAATCGCCAGTTCCTGCTCGCCAAGCGCCCGGTGGGCGCAGCAACCCGCGAGACATTCACTTATCAGCAAGTACCGGTCGGCGAACCGGCGGTAGGTCAGATCCTGGTCAAGAACGAATACCTGTCCCTGGATCCGGCCATGCGTGGCTGGATGAACGAGGGCAAGTCCTACATTCCGCCGGTGGGGCTCGGCGAGGTGATGCGCGCCTTGGGCGTCGGCAAGGTGGTTGCCTCGAACAATCCGCAGTTCGCCGTCGGCGACTATGTCAACGGCGCGCTGGGCGTGCAGGACTATTTCCTCGGTGAGCCGCGGGGTTTCTACAAGGTCGATCCGCAACTCGCGCCGCTGCCGCGTTACTTGTCGGCGCTGGGCATGACCGGCATGACGGCTTATTTCGCGTTGCTGGATGTCGGTGCCCCGAAGGCCGGTGAAACCGTAGTGCTTTCGGGCGCGGCCGGAGCGGTGGGCAGCATTGCCGGGCAAATTGCCAAGATCAAGGGATGCCGTGTGGTCGGCATCGCCGGCGGCGCCGACAAGTGCAAATTTCTGATCGAGGAATTGGGCTTCGACGGCGCCATCGACTACAAGAGCGAAGATGTCGTCGCCGGCCTCAAGCGCGAGTGCCCGAAAGGCGTCGATGTGTATTTCGATAACGTCGGCGGCGATATCCTCGACGCAGTACTCAGTCGCCTGAACATGAAAGCACGCGTGGTGATCTGCGGCGCCATCAGCCAGTACAACAACAAGGAGGCGGTCAAGGGCCCGGCCAACTATCTATCGTTGCTGGTGAACCGCGCGCGCATGGAAGGCTTCGTGGTGATGGATTACGCCGCACAATTCGCCACGGCCGCGCAAGAAATGGCCGGTTGGATGGCCAAGGGGCAACTCAAGAGCAAGGAAGACATTGCCGAGGGACTGGAGACGTTCCCCGAGACGCTGATGAAATTGTTCAGCGGGGAGAATTTCGGCAAGTTGGTTCTGAAGGTTTGACGCTGTAACCGACTCAAAAAAAAACCTGTGGGAGCGGGCTTGCCCGCGATGAGGGTGTGTCAGTCGAAATCAATGTTGACTGACACGCCGCTATCGCGAGCAGGCTCACTCCTACAGGTTTTAGCGGTGTTTAGGCCAATTCAGCAACCACGGCTGCCAACGCCTTGGCCGGATCGGCTGCCTGGCTGATCGGACGGCCGATCACCAGATAGTCGGAGCCGGCATCCAGCGCCTGACGCGGGGTCAGGATGCGGCGCTGGTCGTCCTGGGCGCTGCCCGCCGGACGAATCCCCGGGGTCACCAGTTGCAGCGACGGGTGCGCCGACTTCAGGGCCTGGGCTTCCAAGGCCGAACACACCAGACCGTCCATCCCGGCTTTTTCCGCCAGTGCGGCCAGGCGCAGCACCTGCTCTTGCGGTTCGATGTCCAGACCGATACCCGCCAGGTCCTCGCGCTCCATGCTGGTCAACACGGTCACACCGATCAGCAGAGGCTGCGGGCCGCTGCGCTTGTCCAGCACTTCACGGCAGGCCGCCATCATGCGCAGGCCACCGGAGCAATGTACGTTGACCATCCACACGCCCATTTCCGCTGCCGCTTTCACAGCCATGGCCGTGGTGTTGGGAATGTCGTGGAACTTGAGGTCCAGGAATACTTCGAAACCCTTGTCACGCAGGGTGCCGACGATTTCCGAGGCGCAGCTGGTGAAGAGTTCTTTACCGACTTTGACCCGGCACAGTTTCGGGTCCAACTGATCGGCCAGCTTCAGTGCGGCGTCACGGGTAGGGAAATCCAGGGCGACGATGATAGGAGTCTGGCAGGCGGACATGAGTGGGCTCTCAGGCAAGTCGAAATCGGCGCGCATTGTAGCGGAACCAGCGGCGCTGCGGGACCCGATGATCGGTAAATCGTTGATCGCGCTCAGGCAAGCCAGCCATTTTTTGCACAACGCGGCCATGGCGGCGAGTCAATAACGCGTTAGGGTTGTCTTCGCCCCGCAAAAAAAGGCGCAGCGCGAAGACCAACCGAATTTCAGTTGATGGTTTGTCCCTCAACTCTGGATCTCCCCAGAGGTAATCCGGGCAGACCGCTGACTCAGCGTTTGCGCAAAATCACGCTACCGATCGAGTAACCGGCGCCGAACGAGCTGAGTACCGCCAGCGAGCCGGCCGGCAGGTCGTCCTGGTTCTTGTGGAACGAAATCACCGAACCGGCAGAACTGGTGTTGGCGTAGGTATCGAGAATCACCGGCGCTTCCTGTTCAGTGGCATCGCGTCCGAGCAGCTTCTTCACGATCAGGTGGTTCATGCTGAGGTTGGCCTGGTGTAGCCAGAAACGCTTCACATCGCTGACGTTGAGCTGGTTTTCCTGCAGATGCTCACCGATCAGCTCGGCCACCATCGGGCAGACTTCCTTGAATACCTTGCGGCCTTCCTGGACGAACAGTTTGTCCTTGGCACCGATACCCTCTTCCGCTGCGCGGTTGAGGAAGCCGAAGTTGTTGCGGATGTTGTTGGAGAACTTGGTCAGCAGCTTGGTGCTGACGATGTCGAACTGGTACTCGGACGTGGCCAGGTCAGCGCGCTCGATGATCACGGCGGTGGCCGCATCGCCGAAGATGAAGTGACTGTCGCGGTCGCGAAAGTTCAGGTGGCCGGTGCAGACTTCCGGGTTGACCATCAGGATCGCCCGGGCCTGGCCCAGTTGCACGCTGTTGGCGGCCGTCTGGATGCCGAAGGTCGCTGAGGAGCACGCCACGTTCATGTCGAAACCGAAACCCTGGATGCCCAGCGCTTCCTGAACTTCAATGGCAATGGCCGGGTAGGCGCGTTGCAGGTTGGAGCAGGCGACGATCACGCCGTCGATGTCCGCGGCGGTCTTGCCGGCGCGTTGCAAGGCTTGTTCGGCAGCGCCGATGGCCATCTGGCACAGCACCGACCATTCGTCATTGGAGCGTTCCGGCAGACGTGGTGCCATGCGTTGCGGGTCGAGGATGCCTTCCTTGTCCATGACAAAGCGGCTCTTGATGCCGGAAGCCTTTTCGATGAACGCTGCGCTGGATTCGGTCAAGGCTTCGATTTCGCCGCGTTCGATAGCGTCGGCGTTGTCGGCATTGAATTGAGCCACATAGGTATTGAAAGACTGCACCAGCTCTTCGTTGGAGATGCTGTTGGCCGGGGTGTACAGGCCGGTGCCACTGATGACGACGTTATGCATGGTCGTGTCTCTAATCTGTTCAGGCAGAAAGCATTGGCACCTTCGTACCAATACACAAAGGGTCTATTCCCATCCCGGGGACGCAAACCTGGCATCGCTTTATTCAGGCCTGCCCGCAGCGGCGAAGGCTCAAAACCGCGGGGCCGGCGTTTATAGGCGCGAAGTTTGCCATAAACCTTGGATTTTGGCGCCTTTTTGCTGGATGAACCCTCTGTTACAGCCGCCAGAATAAACCTGTGGGAGCGGCGGTGCGACGTTTCGACTTGCCCGCGATGACGGTGTATCAGGGCACACCGTTGGCGACTGACACGCCTTCTTCGCTGGCAAGCCAGCTCCCACAAGGTATTGCATCCGCCCCGGCCTACGGCTCGACTTGCGCCCACTGCTTGTTCAGGCGTTTGTCGGAGATCGGCACCTTGGTCCCCAATTGCTGGGCGAACAGCGAAACCCGGTATTCCTCGAGCCACCAGCGATACAGCTCGAGCTGCGGATCGCGCTTGCCTTCCTGGGTGTGTTTGTTGGCGCGGGTCTGGTATTGCGTCCACAGGCCGGACAATTCGCCACTCCATACCCGGTCCCGTTGCACCTGGGCGCCGATTTTTTCGAAGCGCTGCTCAATCGCCTTGAGATAGCGCGGCAACTCTTTGAGCCATGGCATCGGTGTTTCGCGGACAAAGCCCGGATACACCAGATGACTCAACTGTTGCTTGATGTCGTTCAGGGCCACGGCCTGTGCCAGGTCGATCTTGCCCTTGAAGCGTTTTTGCAGGCCATGCCAGAGTTTGAGGATTTCCAGCGTCAGCTTCGCCACCCGCTCGGCATGCTCGGTCCAGGCGCCACGCTTGCGCTCGGCCAGCGACGCCAACCCCGCGCCGTCACGGGGCAACGGGTCTTCGCCCTCGAGAATGCAGCTGTCGAGGCTGGCCAGCAGAATGTCTTCCACCAGTGCGTCGACGCGGCCCATGTCGCGGTACAGCAGGCCCAGTTCAGTCAGGCCCGGCAACTTGCCGCGCAGGAACTTCGCCGGTTCGGCCAATTGCTGCAGCAACAACCGCTGCAGTGCGCGACGATGCTGGAACTCGGCTTCGGCCGGGGTCGAGAACCGCCCTTCCTTGACCGTGCCCGCCTCTTCCACCAGCGCCGGGTAGACCGTCATCGACAGCCCGGCGATCTTCTGCTGGGTTTTTTCGGCCACCGCGGCAAACACTTTCGGTTCCACCGGCTGCTGGCTCTTCGCGGTTTGCGGCACCGCCAACGCAGCCTGGCTCGCTTCGGCGAAACGCGCCGTCAGTTCAGCCAGATCGCGACCTTCGCCGAGGAACTTGCCCTGGCCGTCGACGATTTCCAGGTTCATCCGCAGATGGCTTTCGACCTGCTGCGCCGCCTCGCTCCAGGCTTCATCACTGACGCGGGCGCCGGTCATGCGCAGCAGCTCGCGCCCCAATGCCTGCGGCAATGAGCCCTCGGCAAACGTCATGCGCTGCAAGGCTGCCTTGACGAAGTCCGGCACCGGCACGAAATTCTTGCGCAAGGCCTTGGGCAGGTTGCGCACCAGGGCAATGCACTTGGCTTCGATCAGCCCCGGCACCAGCCATTCCAGGCGTTCCGGTGGCAGCATCGGCAACAGCGGCGCCGGTACGCGCAGGGTCACGCCGTCGCGCGGGTGATTCGGTTCGAAGTGGTAACTCAGGGCCAACTCCAGATCGCCGATGTGCAGCGTGTCCGGGTAATGCTGCGCGGTGACTTCACTGGCTTCGCGGGCCAGCACGTCTTCTTCGCGCATGATCAGCAGCTGCGGGTCTTTCTGGCTGTTGATCCGATACCAGCTGTCGAACGTCGCGGTCTGGTGAATTTCCGCCGGCAGCCGCGCATCGTAGAAGGCGTACAGGGTTTCTTCATCGGCGAGAATGTCGCGGCGACGGGCCTTGGCTTCCAGTTCGTCGAGCTGCTCCAGCAGCTGCTTGTTGGCGGTCAGGCACTTGGCTTTCGATTGGATTTCACCGCGCACCAGCGCTTCGCGGATAAACAGCTCACGCGACACCACCGGGTCGACCGGGCCGTAATGCACCGGCCGGCGACCGACCACAATCAGCCCGAACAGGGTGATCTGCTCGAACGCCACGACTTGCCCGCGCTTCTTCTCCCAATGGGGTTCGAAGTGGTTTTTCTTGATCAAATGCCCGGCCAGCGGTTCGATCCAGTCGGCATCGATCTTCGCCACCATTCGTGCGTAAAGCTTGGTGGTTTCCACCAGTTCGGCCGCCATCAGCCATTGCGGGCGTTTTTTGCCAATGCCCGACGACGGGTGAATCCAGAAGCGCCGCTGTCGGGCGCCAAGATAGTCGCCGTCCTCGGTTTTCTGGCCGATCTGGCTTAACAGGCCAACCAGCACTGCTTTGTGCAGTTTGGGATAGTCCGCCGGCTCTTTGTTGAGACTCAGCTGCATGTCGCGGCAGATCAGGCTCAACTGGCGATGGGAATCTCGCCATTCGCGCAGGCGCAGGTAATTCAGGAAATTCTTGCGGCACCAGTTACGCAGCGGACTGGCGGTCAGCGCCTGGCGCTGTTCTTCGAAACCGCGCCACAGATTGACCAGCCCGGCGAAGTCCGAGTCGGCGTCCTTCCATTGTGCGTGGGCCTGGTCGGCCGCTTGTTGTCGCTCTGGCGGCCGCTCGCGCGGGTCCTGGATCGACATGGCGCTGGCGACGATCAACACTTCCTGCAAGCTGCCGAGCTTGGCCGCTTCGAGCAACATGCGCCCCATGCGCGGGTCCACCGGCAATCGCGCCAGTTGACGACCGAGCGGGGTCAGTTGGCTGTTGCGGTCCACCGCCGAGAGCTCTTGCAGCAGGTTGTAGCCGTCGCTGATGGCCTTGCCATCCGGCGGCTCGATAAACGGAAACGCAGTGACCTCGCCGAGGCGCAGGTGCAGCATCTGCAAAATCACCGCCGCGAGGTTGGTACGCAGAATTTCCGGATCGGTAAATTCCGGACGCCCGAGGAAATCTTCTTCGCTGTAGAGCCGTACGCAGATGCCCGGCTCGACCCGTCCGCAACGGCCCTTGCGCTGGTTGGCGCTGGCCTGGGAGATCGCTTCGATGGGCAGACGCTGGACCTTGGCGCGATAACTGTAGCGGCTGATGCGCGCGGTGCCGCTGTCGATCACGTAACGAATGCCCGGCACAGTCAGCGAGGTTTCGGCGACGTTGGTCGCCAGCACCACGCGACGGCCTGGATGCGACTGGAAAATCCGTTGTTGCTCGGCTGGCGACAGCCGCGCGTACAACGGCAAAATCTCGGTGTGCTTGAGCTGGGCCTTGCGCAGCATGTCGGCGGCGTCGCGAATTTCGCGCTCGCCCGGCAGGAACACCAGCACGTCACCTGGACTGCGTCGTTCACTGCGCTCATAAGCGGCGATTTCGTCGAGGGTGGCGAGGATCGCCTGATCCACGGTCAAGTCGTCCTCGACGCGGTTGCCCTCTTCGTCCTGTTCCAGGGTCAGCGGGCGATACCAGGTGTCCACCGGGAACGTTCGGCCGGAGACTTCGACAATCGGCGCATCGTCGAAGTGCTTGGAGAAACGCTCAAGGTCGATGGTCGCCGAGGTGATGATGACTTTCAGGTCTGGACGGCGCGGCAGCAGGGTCTTCAGATAGCCGAGCAGGAAGTCGATGTTGAGGCTGCGTTCGTGGGCTTCGTCGACGATGATCGTGTCGTAGCGTTCCAGGTAGCGGTCGTTCTGGGTTTCCGCCAGCAGGATGCCGTCGGTCATCAGCTTGATCAGGGTATTGGAGTCGCTTTGATCCTCGAAGCGCACCTGATAGCCGACCAGCGCGCCCAACGGTGTGCCCAGTTCTTCGGCGACCCGACTGGCGACACTGCGCGCAGCGATCCGCCGCGGTTGGGTGTGGCCGATCAGCCCGTGTTGGCCGCGACCGATTTCCAGGCAGATTTTCGGCAACTGGGTGGTTTTGCCCGAACCGGTTTCGCCGGCGATGATCAGCACCTGATGCTTGAGCAGTGCCTCTTTGATTTCGTCGCGTTTGGCGGCGATCGGCAGGCTGTCGTCGTAACGAATCACCGGCAGGCTGGCGCGGCGGGCCAGCACCTGATCACTGGACGCCTGCAGGCGCGCCACCCATTGGGCCAATTTGGCTTCGTCGGGTTTCTTGCGCAGCTCAAGCAACTGCCGCCGCAGCCGGTGACGGTCGGCGAGCATGGCGTGATCGAGGTTTTTCAGCAGTTTGTCGATGGAGGGCGATTCGTCGGTCATCGGGGATGCAATTCATTCTTCTAGTGGCGCAGGGCGCGATTGTCGCAGATTTGGCCACTTCTGTGGCGAGAGGGCCTTTGTGGCGAGGGAGCTTGCTCCCGTTCGGCTGCGCAGCAGTCGCTAACAGGTGATCTCGGTAAGTCTGACACTACGCGGCGCCTGGTTTTAGGGGTGCCTCGCACCCCAGCGGGAGCAAGCTCCCTCGCCACAGTGGTCCGAGCCGGCCTGATCTACTCGCTGTCCAGGCCTTTACGCCGATAAGGAAACACGTCGATCACCTTCCCCGCCCGAATCGCCTCTTGCAGGCTTTTCCAGTAATCGGCGTTGTACAACTCGCCATGCAAGCGATCGAACAACTTGCGTTGCCCGGAATCGGCAAACAGAAACGGCGGAAATTCTTCGGGGAAAACATCCAGCGGCCCGATCGAGTACCACGGTTCGGACGCCATTTCGTCTTCCGGGGTCCGCGGTTGCGGGATGTGGCGGAAATTGGCTTCGGTCAGGAAACAGATTTCGTCGTAGTCGTAGAACACCACGCGACCGTGACGGGTTACGCCGAAGTTTTTCAGCAGCATGTCACCGGGAAAAATGTTCGCCGCCGCCAATTGCTTGATCGCCAGGCCGTAATCTTCCAATGCCTCGTGTACCTGCGCTTCGTTGGCGTTTTCCAGGTACAGGTTCAGCGGGGTCATGCGGCGTTCGGTCCAGCAGTGGCGGATCAGCACCGTGTCGCCTTCCACCGACACCGTCGATGGCGCGACTTCGAGCAACTCTTCCAGGCACGCCGGATCGAACTTGCTCAACGGGAAGCGGAAGTCGGCAAACTCCTGGGTATCGGCCATGCGCCCGACGCGGTCGACGCTTTTCACCAGGCGGTACTTTTCGATCACCGTGGCGCGGTCGACGTTTTTCGACGGCGAAAACCGGTCCTTGATGATTTTGAATACGGTGTTGAACCCCGGCAGGGTAAACACGCTCATCACCATGCCGCGCACGCCGGGGGCCATGATGAACTGGTCGTCGGTGTTGGCCAGGTGATTGATCAACGCCCGGTAGAACTCGGACTTGCCGTGCTTGTAGAAACCGATCGAGGTGTACAGCTCGGCGATGTGCTTGCCCGGCAGGATGCGCTTGAGGAAGCCGATGAACTCCGCCGGAACCGGCACATCCACCATGAAGTACGAACGGGTGAACGAGAAGATGATCGACACGTCCGCTTCGTCGGTGATCAGCGCATCGATCTGGATGCCGCGCCCCTCAAGGTGCAGCAGCGGGATTGCCAGCGGCCATTGCTCATCGGCGGTGTAGATGCGCCCCACCAGGTAGGCGCCCTTGTTGCGGTACAGCACCGAGGAAAACAGTTCGACGCTCAGGTCCGGGTCCTTGCACACCCAGTCCGGGAGGTTCTCGCGCAGTTGTGCTTCGAGACGCTTCAGGTCGCCGGGCAAGTCGGCGTATTCCTCGCTGAAACGGTAGTCGGCAAAGATGCTCGCGAGCATCCCGGACAACTGTCCCTGAGGCTTGTAGGTGCGGGTTTGCGCAGCACGAGCCCGGCGCAGGCTTGGCCGGGTGGTGTGGATGAACATGCAGCCATCGCTGATCAGGTCATGGCTGAACAGGCCGCAGAAAATCGAGTTGTACCAGGTTTCGGACAGTTCATCGTCGAAGCGCAAGTCGATCAGACTGATGTAAGCGCTTTTCACCAGTGGCCAGCAACTGACGTCCAGTGTGTCGGGGTCAAAGGCAGTGCGCAGGCGGCCCACCGTTTCACTGACCTTTTCTTCGTACAGGTTGATCCGCGCGGCCGACGCCGCCTGCGCCTCCTGCCACTTGGCCTGTTCGAAGCGCGCCCGGGCGCCGTCGGTGATCTGGCGAAAATGCTCGCGGTAATCGTCAAAGCCATCGAGGATCAAGCGGGCGATGTCGGCGGCTGGCCATTGCTGCGGCATGGTGAGACCTCTGCGGGAATTCGTGAGCCCTGAGCTTAGCCAGTGAAGCGGGTGCAGGAGAAGCGTAATTTTCCGGGCGCCATGGGATTGAGGCGCTTGAGAGTTCTCTGCTCGTTTTCCGGTTGCCATCGATCAGGCGCTCGGCAACACTCTCGTCCCCAACAAGGAAGGAATGTGCTGTGAACCCTGTCGATTTGTTCCGATTACTGTCGCTTGCGGCCATTTGGGGTGCGAGCTTCCTGTTCATGCGCATCATTGCGCCGGTGATTGGCAGCCTTCCTACCGCTTTTTTCCGCGTCTCGATCGCCGCTGCCGGACTGCTGGTGATTCTCGGGCTGATGCGCATCAGTTGGGATTTCAAGGGCAAACTCAAAACCGTGATGCTGCTCGGGGTGATCAACTCCGGCATTCCGGCGACGCTCTATTCGGTGGCCGCGCAGGTGCTTCCGGCCGGCTATTCGTCGATTTTCAATGCCACCACACCGTTGATGGGCGTGCTGATCGGCGGCCTGTTTTTTCATGAAAGGCTCACTGGCGCCAAGCTCGGCGGCGTATTCCTCGGGTTGTTCGGCGTGGGCGTGCTGACCCGTGCCGGTCCGGTGGCGTTCGATATGGAACTGCTGATGGGAGCCGTCGCCTGCCTGCTCGCAACCACTTGCTACGGATTTGCCGGGTTTCTGGCCCGCCGTTGGCTGGATCAGGCCGGCGGTCTGGACAGCCGTTTGTCGGCGCTGGGCAGCATGCTGGGGGCGACGTTGTTCCTGCTGCCGCTATTTGGCTACAGCGTGATCAGCCAACCACCCGCCAGCTGGGGCGGTTGGAGTGTCTGGCTATCATTGCTGGGATTGGGCCTGGGATGCACGGCGTTTGCGTACATCATTTACTTCCGCCTCCTGAGTTCGGTTGGCCCGGTAAAGTCGATGACCACGACCTTCCTGATCCCGCTGTTCGGCGTGTTGTGGGGAGCGTTGTTCCTGGATGAGCCGCTGTCCATGGCGCATGTCTATGGCGGCTTGTTGATTGCGGTGGCGTTGTGGATGGTGTTGAAGCCCACAGTGATGAAGGGCGCTGTGGTGGCGGTCAAGTAGATTTGTAGTGCAGCTGATGACGCCATCGCCGGCAAGCCAGCTCCCACAGGGTTCAGTGCCAAGCACAAATCATGTGCACGACACCCATCACTGTGGGAGCTGGCTTGCCAGCGATGGCGTCAGTTCAGACACTACAAGGCCGAAGCACTCACCTCCCCATCCACCAGCCGCCGAATTCCCAGCGGATTGGCGTTCTGCAACGCCTCGGGCAACAACCCATCCGGATAATTCTGGAAGCACACCGGTCGCAGGAAGCGGTCGATGGCCAGCGTGCCCACCGACGTTCCCCGCGAGTCGGACGTCGCCGGATACGGCCCGCCATGCACCATCGCCTCACACACTTCGACTCCGGTCGGATAGCCGTTGAGCAGGATCCGCCCGACTTTCTCTTGCAGCATTTCAGCCAGCCAGCGGTACTCCAGCAACTCGTCAGGCTCGCCGATCAACGTCGCCGTCAATTGCCCGCGCAGACCGTGCAACGCTGCCGCCAACTGTGCGCGATCTTCAACTTCGATGACGATGGTGGTCGGCCCGAACACCTCCTCCTGCAACAATTCATCGCCCTTGAGCAACAGGCTGACATCGGCCTTGAACACTTGCGGCTGCGCCTGATTGCCCTGTTGCGGCTTACCGGCCACATGCGTCAGGCCCGGATGTTCGTGCAACTCGCCAAGACCTCGACCGTAACTGGCCAGGGCACCAGCGTTGAGCATGGTTTGTGGCGGTTGCTGGTTCATGCTCGCGCAGAAGGTTTGCAGAAACAGGCTGAACTGCGGCGAACGCAGGCCAATGACCAATCCCGGATTGGTACAGAACTGGCCACAGCCGAGCGTCACCGAAGCGGCCAGTTGTGCGGCGATCTGTTCGCCGCGCACCGCCAATGCTTCGGGCAGCAGGAATACCGGGTTGATGCTCGACATTTCGGCAAACACCGGGATCGGCTGCGGCCGGGTGGCGGCCATATGGCTCAAGGCATTGCCACCCTTGAGCGAACCGGTGAAGCCCACCGCCTGGATCGCCGGATGCTTGACCAGCCATTCGCCGACGCCACCGCCATAAATCATGTTGAACACGCCCGCGGGCATTTCCGTGCGTTCGGCGGCACGGATGATCGCGTCCGCCACCCACTCGGCCGTTGCCATGTGCCCGCTGTGAGCCTTGAACACCACCGGGCAACCGGCAGCCAGCGCCGAAGCGGTGTCACCGCCAGCCGTGGAAAACGCCAGCGGAAAGTTGCTTGCGCCGAACACCGCTACCGGTCCCAGGGCGATGCGGTACTGACGCAGATCGGGGCGTGGCAGAGGCTGGCGATCAGGTAACGCGCGGTCGATGCGCGCGCCGTAGAAATCACCGCGTCGCAGCACCTTGGCAAACAGGCGCAACTGGCCGCTGGTTCGCCCGCGCTCACCCTGGATACGTCCGACAGGCAAGGCGGTTTCTCGGCAGACGGTGGCGACGAAGTCATCGCCCAATGCATCGATTTCATCGGCGATTGCATCGAGAAACTTCGCGCGCTTTTCCGCGCTCAGGTTGCGGTAGATCGGGTACGCCGCCGCGGCGGCTTTGGCGGCGGCATCCACTTCGGCTTCCGATGCTTGAAAGAAATGGCCGGGCAAGGGCTCGCCGGTGGTCGCATCGAGGCTTTGCAGTTGCAAGGTGCCGTTGGCGCTGCGACGGCCGCCGATGTAGTTGTGTCCGAGAAGCGTGGTCATAAGAAACTTCCTGAAGATTTGCAGGAACGGGTACGCGACCTGTGGGAGCCGGCTTGCCGGCGATGGCATCCGAAAAATCGGTGCAGGGCTTGAGGGCCAATCGCTGGCAAGCCTGTTCCCACAGGTTCGTCGGATTTTCCCGATCCTTGTCAGAGTGTGCGCACCTGCCCGATGCCCAACGGCTGGGCACTTTCGCCGATACCGTTGACCAGCGGCGCGCCGAACTCATCGAGGCTGATCTGAAAACGATCCCCGGGCTGGGTCTTCACACCGTCGGCGAATGACAGGGTAGCGGTGCCGAAGTAATGCACATGAACATCGCCGGGACGCAAAAACTGCGCGTATTTGAAGTGATGGAATTCGAGGTTGGCCAGGCTGTGGCACATGTTGTCTTCGCCGCTGAGAAATTCCTTCTCCCAGATCGTTTCGCCATTGCGTTTGATGCGGCTGGTGCCGACCAGGTGCTTGGGCAGCTCCCCAACGCGCAATTCCGGACCGTAGGAGCAACTGCGCAACTTCGAGTGGGCGAGGTACAGGTAATTGCGCCGTTCCATGACGTGGTCGGAGAACTCATTACCCAATGCATAACCGACCCGATACGGCAGGCCATCGTCGCCAATCACGTACAGGCCGGTCAGCTCCGGCTCTTCGCCGGCATCTTCGGCGAACGGCGGCACCGGGAAGTCCGCGCCGGGGCGCACGACAATACTTCCGTCGCCCTTGTAGAACCATTCCGGTTGCGCACCGACCTGCCCCGCTGCGGGCTTGCCGCCCTCAAGGCCCCACTTGAAGATGCGCATGGTGTCGGTCATGCCGGCTTCGACCGCACCGTCGTGCTGGTGCATTTTGTCCCGCGCCGAGGCGCTGCCCAGATGCGTCAGACCGGTGCCGCTGATCAGGCAATGCGCCGGGTCTTCATGGTCCAGTGGTGGCAGGACTTTGCCTTGTTGCAACAGCTGTGCGTAATCCGGGCCCGGCGCTGTACCGCGCGAGGCGACCTCCTCTTGCAGGCTGCGCTTGCCGCGGATCGCTGCAAGTGCCAGTTCACGGGTGTTGCGGGTGCCCTGAAGCACTTGGACTTGTGCCCCGTCGACGAGTCCGACCTGGCGTTCCCCGGCGGCGTTTTCGAATTGAATCAGGCGCATGGTGGCCCTCCAGAAAGTCAGGGTGGGCGCCGCTGAGTGACGGCGCCTGCAGGTCACTCGATGATGTTGAAGTCGCTCAGGTATTCATCGGAGATTTCCAGGCCCAGGCCCGGCTTGTGGTCATCGAGCTGGATGTAGCCGTTGACCGGTTGCGGCTCGCCTTTGAACACGTAGTAGAACAGTTCGTTGCCGACTTCGACGTCGAACACCGGGAAGAACTCGGCCATCGGCGAGGCGGTGGTAGACATGGTCAGGTGATAGTTGTGCATCTGCCCGGCGTGAGGGATCACCGGCACCGACCAGGCTTCGGCCATGGCGTTGATCTTGCGCGCAGCGGTGATGCCGCCGACGCGGTTGGTGTCGTACTGGATCACGTCGACGGCGCGGCGTTCCAGCAAGTCCTTGAAACCGTAGGAGGTGAATTCGTGCTCGCCGCCGGAGATTGGCATGATCCCCATTTTTTTCAGTTCGATGTAGCCTTCGATGTCATCGGCGATCACCGGCTCTTCCAGCCAGCGCGGTTCGAATTCGGCCAGCTTCGGCAACATGCGACGTGCGTATTCCAGGGTCCAGCCCATGTAGCATTCAAGCATGATGTCGACGTCAGGGCCGGCCAGTTGGCGCAGGGCACGCACTTGTTCGACGTTGCGACGCATGCCCGCCGGGCCGTCTTTCGGACCGTAGCCGAAGCGCATCTTCAGCGCGGTGAAACCCTGATTCAGATAGCCTTGGGCTTCTTCGAGGAACAGGTCGAGGTTGTCGTTGGCGTAGAGCTTGGAGGCGTAGGTCCAGATCTTTTCCTTGGTGCGCCCGCCAAGCAACTTGAACACCGGTTTGTTGACGGCTTTGCCCATGATGTCCCAAATCGCAATGTCGATCGCCGAGATCGCCGCCATGCCGATGCCTTTGCGGCCCCAGGCGTGGCTCTGACGGTACATTTTCTGCCAGATGTATTCGTTGTCGAACGGGTCTTCGCCGATGGCGATCGGGGCCAGGTAGGTGTCGATGATTTCCTTGGCCACACGGGGTGCCAGGGCGCAGTTACCGATGCCGACAAGACCGGTGTCGGTCTCGACTTCCACCACCAGCCAGCCGTGGAAACGGAACGAGCCCATGGCGTCGCCGCGCTCGAACAGGATGTCGCTGGCGTTGGTGCAGAAGTGCGCTTGCGGTGGAACGACTTTGCCTTTCCACTCGAATACGCGGGTACGGATCGCTTTGATTTTCATGAATACAGTTCCTTGGGCTGTCGGCTTCTTGTCATTGTCAGTCGTGTGCACAGCGCCTTTTCTGGGAGGGCTCCGGCATTCGATGGGGCGACTTTAGCCAGCGTGCGGGGACTGCGGATAATCACTTATGCGTATCCGGCGATAACCAGGGGTGATCACATAAAGGATTTTGTAGCGAGGTAGGGTTATCGAACCGGCACGCAAAAAAACTGTGGGAGCGGGCTTGCCCGCGATGGCGTCTGGTCAGTCACATGAGCTGTAACTGACAGACCGCTATCGCGGGCGAGCCCGCTCCCACAGGGAGTTCAGGTTGTTGGAAAAAGTGGATCAGTAGCTGTTGGCGCCCATCCGGCAAGCAATCTCGAACGCCTGGCGCGTGGCGCCGACATTGGCCTTGCCCTGCCCTGCAATATCAAACGCAGTGCCATGGGCCGGAGTGGTGATCGGGATTGGCAAGCCGCCCTGCACCGTCACGCCACGGGAGAAGCCCATCAACTTGATCGCGATCTGGCCCTGGTCGTGGTACATGGTGACAACCGCGTCGAAGGCACTGGCATCGCCCTGTACCTTCAAGAAAATCGTGTCCCCGGGATACGGCCCTTCCGCTGCAATGCCCAGTGCCTGCGCCGAGCGCACCGCCGGGCCGATGATGTCGAGTTCTTCGCGGCCGAACGAGCCGTTGTCGCCGTTGTGCGGGTTCAGGCCGCAAACGCCGATGCGCGGTTTCTCCAGGCCGTTGCGCTTGAGCGCGGTATCGATCAATTGAATCGCTTCCACCACCCGCTCCTGGCTTAGCAGGCCCGAGACCTCGGCCAGGGCGACGTGGGACGTCACCCGTGAAGTCCACAGATTGTCGAGCACGTTGAATTCGCAAAACGGTCCGTGGAAATCCAGCAACTCGGCAAACCAGTGCAATTCGTCGTTGTGCGCCATGCCGGCCATGTGCAGCGAGGTCTTGTTCAGGGGGCCGAACAGGATCGCATCGGTAGTCCCCGCTTCGGTCAGGCGCAGGGCCTGTTCCAGCGTGTCGAGGCTGTAGCGACCGCCAATCACACTGGCTTCGCTGCGCGGAAATTCGCCGATCGCGTCGCCGCGAAAGTCGTAAAAAAGTGGCGTCTCATCAACGAACGATAGCTGCTCAAGTGACTCTACCCGGCGATAGGGGAATTCCACGGCGGCGATGCGCATGCCGCGACGCATTTCCGCTTCGTCGGCGATCAGGATCACGTTGGCCTTGTTGCGTACTTCCGGTTCGGCCAGCAAACGTGCAATCAACTCCGGGCCAATGCCCGCTGGGTCTCCGAGAACCATGGCAATCGTGGTTTTTTTCATGCTTCACTCCTCAAGGGTTCAGGCCACGCTGGGACGAGCCATGGCGCGAACCTCTTTTATTGTTCTTGTATGGGACATCATCAGCCTCCCACATGCGGCATTGCTGAGTACTATCAAAGGCCTGGTGATAACCGTCTAATCAAAACTTGAAATAAGGCGATAGCCTCGGGTTATGTCATGTGTCGATTCCATTGCGAGCAGGCTCACCCCTGCAATAACTTCAGCCTCGTTTTACAAGCTATAACCCCAGGCTATCGGTGTATGTATTGTTTTGACTAGACGCGGCGACAACACCTTCCCACACTCAGGACCAGGCTTGCGGCTTCACTGCGCAGACAAGTCACTTATAACAAATACAAAAACGAGGCTCTTCCATCATGCGAAATGCATTCGTCCGTCGCACTTCCCGTCTGTTTCTTGGCTGCACCCTGGTCGCCGCTGGCGCGCTTCCTGCTCTTGCTCAGGCCGCCTGGCAACCGGACAAGAACGTCGAAATCGTCGTTGCCGGTGGCCCCGGTGGCGGCACCGACCAACTCGGTCGCCTGATCCAGTCGATCATCACCACCCACAAGCTGCTCGACGTCAACACCATCGTTCTCAACAAGGGCGGCGGCAACGGTGCCGAAGCGTTCCTCGACATGAAGATGAACAAAGGCGATGCCGAGAAACTGGTGATCGGTACCAACAACATTTACCTGCTGCCGCTGGTGTCCAAGCTCGGCTATCAATGGCAGGAACTGACCCCGATTGCCGCCGTGGCCGAAGATGACTTCATTCTCTGGAGCTACAAAGGCGCGCCGTGGAAAGACGCGAAAGGTTTCTACGAAGCGGCCAAGGCTGATCCATCGAAACTGCGCATGGGTGGCAGCCAGTCCAAGGACGTCGACCAGACCCTGACCCTGCTGCTCAATCAGACCAACAACAGCAAACTGGTGTACATCCCGTTCAAGAGCGGCAGTGAAGCCGCCACCCAACTGGCTGGCAAACACATCGCCGCCAACGTCAACAACCCCAGCGAAAGCATCAGCCAGTGGCGTGGCGATCAGGTCGAACCACTCTGCGTCTTCAGTAAGGAGCGCATGGGCTATACCGAAAAAGTCGCCGGCGACAAATCCTGGGCCGACGTACCGACCTGTCATGAGCAAGGCCTGGGTATCGACCAGTATCGCTTCCCACGCACCGTGTTCATGCCCGGCGATGTCAGCGCTGAACAACGGGCGTTCTATGTCGAGCTGATGCGCAAAGTCACCCAGACTGATGAGTTCAAGGCTTACGTCAAACAGAACGCGCTGGTGCCGACGTTCCTCGAAGGCGAACCTTTGACCGCCTACATCGAAAAAGACACCGCCCGCGTCACTCCGGTGTTCAAGGAAGCCGGCTGGCTGAAAAACTGAAGTTGCCAGGGCCGCTCGCTCAAGGGCGGCCGTCACCTGCTGGAGGTGTTTGATGTCCCATTCTTCGGATTCACCGGCGCTGGTCGGCACCCGTTGGGTCGAACTCGGCCTGACGCTGTTCACCACCCTGATCGGCGCCGTGGTGATGTTCGGCAGTGTCGAACAAGGCATCGGTTGGGGTGATGCCGGCCCCGAGCCGGGTTATTTCCCGTTCTACATCGGCCTGCTGCTGAGCGCCGCCAGCGTCGCCAATGGTGTGTTGACGCTGGTGCGCTGGCACGCCTTGAGCGTGGCCTTCGTCAATCGCGATGCCTTCAAGCAAGTGATGTCGGTGTTTGTACCGATTGCGCTGTTCGTGGCTGCCATGCCGTTCACCGGTATCTACCTGGCATCGGCGGCGTTCATTGCCTGGTTCATGTGGCGTGACAAAGTCCGTGCAAAACCGTACGGCAAATGGATGATCGCCAGCGTGTCCCTCGGCGCGGTACTTGCCAGCTATCTGATTTTCGCGCTGTGGTTCAAGGTCCCGCTGGATGCCGGTCCGATGGGCGACTGGATTGCCCTGGCCGGGAGAAACTTCAAATGAGCGAATTCGATTCCCTGTTGCAAGGCATGAACCTGATCCTGACCCCGGGCCACATTGGCCTGATGGTGGTCGGCGTTTTGCTGGGCATCCTGGTCGGTGTGTTGCCCGGTCTCGGCGCCCCCAACGGCGTGGCACTGTTGCTGCCATTGACCTTCACCATGTCGCCCGTGTCGGCGATCATTCTGCTGTCGTGCATGTATTGGGGCGCGCTGTTCGGCGGCTCGATCACCTCGATCCTGTTCAACATCCCCGGTGAACCCTCATCGGTGGCGACCACCTTCGACGGCTACCCGATGGCCCGTGAAGGCCGCGCTGCCGAAGCGTTGACCGCCGCGTTCAGTTCGGCCCTGATCGGTGCCTTGTGCGGCGTGTTGCTGCTGACGTTCCTGTCGACGAAAATCGCCGCGTTCGCCATGTCCTTCAGCTCACCGGAGTTCTTCGCGGTGTACCTGCTGGCGTTCTGCACTTTCATTGGCATGAGCAAGAACCCGCCACTGAAAACCGTGGTGGCGATGATGATCGGTTTCGCCATGGCGGCCGTTGGCATGGACACCGTTTCGGGCAACCTGCGCCTGACGTTCGACCAGCCGATCCTGATGACCGGGATCAGTTTTGAAGTGGCGGTGATCGGTCTGTTCGGCATCGGCGAAATCCTCTGCACCGTAGAGGAAGGTTTGGTATTCCGCGGTGAACACGCACGTATTACGCCGATGGTGATCTTGCGCACCTGGGCGAAATTGCCACGCTACTGGTGGACCATTGTGCGCAGCACACTGGTCGGTTGCTGGATGGGCATCACCCCCGGCGGCCCGACGGCGGCATCGTTCATGAGCTACAGCCTGGCACGGCGCTTTTCGAAGAACCGCGAGAACTTCGGCAAAGGCGAAGTCGAAGGCGTGATCGCCCCGGAAACCGCCGACCACGCCGCCGGCACCAGCGCGCTGCTGCCGATGCTGACCCTGGGGATTCCGGGTTCGGCCACGGCGGCGGTAATGCTCGGCGGCTTGATGATCTGGGGCCTGCACCCCGGGCCGACGCTGTTTGTCGAACAACATGACTTCGTCTGGGGCCTGATCGCCAGCATGTACCTGGGCAACGTGGTCAGCCTGATCGTGGTGTTGGCCACTGTGCCGCTGTTCGCCTCGATCCTGCGCATTCCGTTTTCGATCATCGCGCCGATCATCATCATGGTCTGTGCCATCGGCGCGTACTCGGTGCACAACTCGTTCTTCGACGTCGTGCTGATGCTGGGCTTCGGTGCGCTGGGTTACCTGTTCAAGAAACTCGGCTACCCGATTGCGCCGCTGGTGCTGGCGGCGGTTTTGGGAGACAAGGCCGAAGATGCATTCCGTCAGTCGATGCTGTTCTCTGACGGGCAACTGGGGATTTTCTGGTCCAACCCATTGGTCGGCAGCCTGACCACTGCAGCGCTGCTGATGCTGTTCTGGCCGTTGATATCCAAGGCGCTGGGCACGCTGTTGGGCTTGCGCAAATCCCACGTCGCCAAGGCAAAATCGGTGCTGTGACACAGCAAAGCTGGCAACGCCTGACATTTGTTGTCAGGCTTGCCGCAGACTTTTCTGCGAGCGCAGCCCATGACCCGAATTCCTGTTGCCAATGTCATCCATAGTCGACTGCGTCTGCGCCAACTGCGCCTGATGCTGGCGTTACAGGAATTCGGTTCGCTGCGCCGCGCCGCCGATCACATCGGCATGACCCAACCCGCTGCCACCAAAATGCTCCACGAAGCCGAGGACTTGCTCGGTGTCGAGTTGTTCGAACGCCTGCCCCGCGGCATGCGCCCCACCCCGTTCGGCGAAACCGTCATTTACTACGCGCGCATGGTCTTCGCCGAACTCAGCGGCATGCGCGAAGAACTGGTCGCACTTGAATCCGGCAATCTGGGCCGGGTGGCAGTCGGCGCGATCCCGGCACTGGCTTCGGGTTTGCTGACACGCACCATCGCGACCTTGAAACAAAGCCATCCACGCTTGTCGATGAGCATTCAGGTCGACACCAGCGACGTGCTGGTGCAGGCGCTGTTGCAGGACCAACTGGACGTGGTACTGGGGCGGATTCCGGTCGGTGCACGGGCCGAAGAACTGCTGTTCGACAGCCTTGGCGAAGAAGCCCTGTGCGTGATCGCCGGCGCGCAACATCCCTTGGCGAAAGAAACCCAACTGAGCTGGGCCGAATTGCAGAACATGACCTGGGTCTTGCAGCAGCACCCGAGCCCGATGCGCGCGATCATCAATCAGGTGTTCCACAACGCCCGGGTCGACATCCCGAGCAGCATCGTCGAAACCACCTCGATCATGACCTTACTGTCGTTGATTCAACAAACCGACATGCTCGGCGTCACACCGCTGTCGGTGGTCGAGGATTATCCCGGCCGCGACTTGCTGGCTGTGTTGCCGATCAAATTCGAAGCACGCTTGCCACCCTACGGATTGATCACCCGCCGCCATCGGATCCAGTCATCGGCGATGCAGGCGTTCATGAATTCGGTAAGGGCCGAGCATGCGTTGAGCAAATGAAAAAGGCCCGGCGCCTAGTGCCGGGCCTATGCTACATCCGAGTTTTTGTGATGCAGGCAATCACCCGAACAACCAGTACCCCAACACCATCAGCACCACCACCGCCAACACCGGGCGCAAGGCTCGGTAGGCCTTGGGATTACCGCGTTTCCACTGTTTGACTGCCCCGCTGAATGTGTCGCTGAAGCGCTTGCTCCAGGCATACGCCTGATTGATACCGCCTACCCGTTCGTCATCGAGGTTCTGCGGTGCGGTGGCGCGGCCCAGAAAAGCACTGATCGAACGGTTGATGCGGGTCATCAATCGGTTGCTTAACGGTCGCTCGATATCGCAGAACAGGATGACGCGAGTCTTGTCGGTCTCGTTCTTCACCCAATGCACATAAGTCTCGTCGAACATCACGTCCTCACCGTCGCGCCAGGCGTACTCCTGACCGTCGACGAAGATGCGGCAGTCATCGGAGTTCGGGGTTGACAGGCCCAGGTGATAACGCAGGGAACCGGCGAATGGATCACGGTGCGGGTTGAGGTGACTGCCGCCTGGCAGAAGCGCAAACATCGCGCCCTTGACGTTGGGAATGCTGCTGACCAGTTCCACTGTTTTCGGACATAGCAGCTCTGCCGAAGGTAATGGTTTGTCGTACCACTTGAGATAGAAGCGCTTCCAGCCTTTCTTGAAGAACGATCCAAATCCGGCGTCGTTGTTTTTCTCCGCAGCGCGGATATAACCCTCGTCGAACAGGTCCATCGCTTCGTCGCGAATGACTTCCCAGTTGTCCTTAAGACAATCCAGCTCGGGAAACCGGCTGCGGTCCAGATAAGGTTTCGAAGGCACGCTGGAAAACAGATACATCAGGGCGTTATAAGGGGCAAAGAGGGCCGAGTGGTTGACGAACTGGCGCAGGACCGGCAAACGCGCCTTGCCACGTAAATGCACATAGAGGGTACTGCCCAGAAACAGCAGCAACAACGACGCCTTCGCGGCAAAGGAAAAGGTCATCAACAGCTCCTTGGTGACAGACACGTTACACAACGCCATTTACCCGACGTTGCTGCTGGCATGATAAACATGACCAACCAAGGGAAAAACCCGCCGGCCCCGACATTCAGTGTTAACGATTACGCAACAAAGCACTTGTTAACACGCAGGGCCTGAACGCTGGCTGACGACCATCAGCCTCGATGGAGAAGGCCTATGCCCCTTCTCCATCCTCACCCGAACGAAAGCGGTTTACTGCTGGTTCTCCTGGTCGGTAAACAGATCGCTGAACAACATGCTCGACAAGTAGCGCTCCCCAGAGTCCGGCAGGATCACCACGATGGTTTTGCCCTGCATTTCCGGGGTTTCGGCCAACCTCACCGCTACCGCCATCGCCGCACCGCAGGAGATACCGCACAGAATGCCTTCCTCCTGCATCAGACGCAGGGCCATGGCCTTGGACTCTTCGTCGCTGACCAGCTCGACGCGATCAACCATCGACAAGTCGAGGTTCTTCGGCACGAAACCGGCACCAATTCCCTGGATCTTGTGCGGGCTCGGCTTGATTTCCTGACCGGCCATCAACTGAGTGATCACCGGCGAAACGACCGGTTCGACCGCCACCGAGAGAATCGGTTTGCCCTGGGTATTCTTGATATACCGCGACACACCGGTAATGGTTCCACCGGTTCCTACACCTGCCACCAGAACATCCACCGCGCCATCCGTGTCATTCCAGATTTCCGGACCGGTGGTTTTTTCATGGATGGCCGGGTTTGCCGGGTTATCGAATTGTGCCGGCATGAAGTACGAGGACGGATCGCTCGCGACGATTTCACCGGCCTTTTCAATGGCACCCTTCATGCCTTTGGCCGGCTCGGTCAGTACCAGTTCGGCCCCCAGTGCCTTGAGCACCTTGCGGCGTTCGATGCTCATGGATGCCGGCATGGTCAGCATCAGTTTGTAGCCCCGCGCGGCGGCGACAAATGCCAGGCCAATACCGGTGTTACCGGAAGTCGGTTCGACAATGGTCATGCCCGGCTTGAGTTTGCCGGTGCCTTCGGCATCCCAGATCATGTTGGCGCCAATCCGGCATTTGACCGAGTAACCGGGGTTTCGCCCTTCGATCTTGGCCAGGATGGTCACACCGCGAGGGGCAATACGGTTGATTTGAACCAGCGGCGTATTGCCGATGGAATGGGCGTTGTCAGCAAAAATACGGCTCATGGCTGGGTCCTTACGACAGCATTGAAATAGGGCATCAAGGTAAGCCTCTTGCCGGTAGGCGTCCAGTCGGGTCGAACGTCCAGACGCCAGTGCAGTCAATGGCTTTAGATCGCCAGAGATTTGCCACTATGAAACGTCGATACAGCTGGCCGCTATGGACCCTCGCCGGCCTTGTTGTGCTGCTGATTGTCCTGCATTTCGCACTGCCCTACCTGGTGCGTGACTACTTGAACGACCGGTTGGCAGACATGGGCGATTATCGCGGCCAGATTACCGACGTGGACCTGGCCTTGTGGCGTGGCGCCTACAAAATCAACGGGCTGAAAATCGTCAAGGTCGATGGCAAGGTACCGGTACCCTTCGTCAATGCGCCGTTGATCGACCTCTCTGTCAGCTGGCACTCGCTCTGGCACGACCATGCGGTCGTCGCCGAAGTCCAGTTCATCAAACCCGAAGTGAACTTCGTCGACGGTGGCGCCAACAAAAAGAACTCTCAGACCGGCCAGGGCACCGACTGGCGGGCGCAGCTGGGCAAACTGTTGCCCATCACCTTGAACGAAGTGCGGATCCGGGACGGCAAAATCAGTTTCCGTAACTTCAATTCAAAACCTCCGGTGAACATGAATGCCACCAATGTCGACGCGAGCATTTTCAACCTGACCAACGTGGTCGACACCGAAGGCAAACGCGACGCACGGTTCGAAGGCAAGGCGTTGCTGCTGGGGCACGCACCGCTTGAAACCACTGCGACCTTCGATCCAATGAGCAATTTCGAGGAGTTTGAATTCCGCATGCGAGCCAGGAAAATCGAGCTCAAACGCATGAATGACTTTGCTTCTGCCTATGGCAAGTTCGACTTCAATGCCGGCCATGGCGATGTGGTGATCGAAGCCGAAGCGAACAAAGGCCGGCTCAAAGGCTACATAAAGCCGCTGTTGCGCGACGTCGATGTATTCAACTGGCAACAAGACGTGGAAAACGAAAAAAAAGGCCTGTTCCGCTCAGTCTGGGAAGCGCTGGTGGGCGGTACCGAAACCGTGCTGAAGAATCAGGGTAAAAACCAGTTCGCCACCCGGGTCGAACTCAGCGGCAGCGTGCACCAGCAAGATATCAGCGCTTTCGAAGCGTTTTTGCAGATTTTGCGCAATGGTTTCATCCAGGCATTCAATGCGCGCTACGAGCGATCGAAGCCGGACAGCGATTAACGCTTACGCGTGACGATGTAGCGGCCGTTTTCCTCGGCTGCCCTGGGGCTTTTCGATTGCAGTTGCAAATAATCCCAGCCCAGACACGCCAAAGCCAGAGAACGTGGCACCGCCTCGCGACCGCTGCTGTAGCGGCTGATACTGCGGCTGCTAACTCCCAGTGCCTCGGCGGCCTGATTGAGTGACAAGCCGGTGCGTGCACGCCAGTCGATAAAAATGCGGGTATTTTCATCCGACGCATTTTGCGCGAGAGCATCCAGATACAAGGTATCGGCGCCAATCTGGATGTCCTGCTCGGGCCATTCGACGAACCAGCCGTCATCCCCCAGCACGACCTGTTCAAAAGCACTTCCCAACAGCGGTTGTAGCCCCGCAAAGGCTTGCAGGTCTTGGCTCAAATCCAGAATCAATTGCTGACCGTCAATGAAGGTCAGGGCCATCCGGTAATCAGGCAAAGCCTGAACCGCCGACAATCGTGGTCGTTTCATGGGTAACATTGTTTCCAATCCTCCAGCAATTGCGCCTGATGAGCCCTGACCCATTGCTGCGCCTCCTTGATAATCAGCGGCGGTGCCTTGCCCGCCATCACTTCGATGGTTTCCAGGCTCAACATCACATCCAGCCCGCCACCGACCAGGTGGACGTGAGGTGGCGGATGATCCTTTTCGCGCAACTGAATGCGATAGGTATCTCGAAACCGATATCTGGTAGACATGCATCGCAAGCTATCGCCATTGTGGCGATAGCTCAATACTGGCCAGCCGCCGAGACTGAGTCAAGATGTGACGCTCCATTCAGAGACTGAATAAGCCGTCTGCGTTCACAGTCGACCGGGCAGCGCGTTATAGTCGGGGCTGACTATTTTATTGCGCCCCGCCCTGCCCTTCAGGTCGGCGTTACCGTTCGAGGATTAGCAGATGAAGTTCGAAGGCACCCAGGCCTACGTCGCCACCGATGACCTGAAGCTGGCGGTCAACGCCGCCATCACCCTGGAGCGGCCATTGCTGGTCAAGGGCGAACCGGGCACCGGCAAGACCATGCTCGCCGAACAACTGGCCGAATCCTTTGGCGCCAAGCTGATCACCTGGCACATCAAATCCACCACCAAGGCTCATCAAGGCCTTTACGAGTACGACGCGGTGAGCCGTCTGCGCGACTCGCAACTGGGCAACGAAAAGGTCCACGACGTCCGTAATTACCTGAAAAAAGGCAAGCTCTGGGAAGCCTTCGAGTCCGACGAACGGGTGATCCTGCTGATCGATGAAATCGACAAGGCCGACATCGAATTCCCTAACGATCTGCTGCAAGAACTCGACAAGATGGAGTTCTACGTTTACGAGATCGACGAGACCATCAAGGCGAAAAAGCGTCCGATCATCATCATTACCTCCAACAACGAAAAAGAGCTGCCGGACGCTTTCCTGCGTCGCTGCTTCTTCCACTACATCGCCTTCCCGGACCGCAGCACCCTGCAGAAAATCGTCGACGTGCACTACCCGGACATCAAGAAAGACCTGGTCAGCGAAGCGCTGGATGTGTTCTTCGATGTGCGCAAGGTGCCGGGGCTGAAGAAGAAGCCATCGACCTCCGAACTGGTGGACTGGCTGAAGCTGCTGATGGCCGACAACATCGGCGAAGCGGTACTGCGCGAACGCGATCCGACCAAGGCTATCCCGCCGCTGGCCGGTGCCTTGGTAAAGAACGAACAAGACGTGCAATTGCTTGAACGTCTGGCGTTCATGAGTCGTCGCGGCAGCCGCTAAGCACTACTGAACAGGCGTCAACCCATGTTGCTCAATCTCTTCAATGAAATGCGCGCAGCCAAGGTGCCGGTCTCGGTACGCGAGCTGCTGGACTTGATCAACGCGCTGAAACAGCGCGTGACCTTCGCCGACATGGACGAGTTCTACTACTTGTCCCGGGCGATCCTGGTGAAGGACGAAAAGCATTTCGACAAGTTCGACCGGGCCTTCGGTGCTTACTTCAATGGCCTGGAAAAGCTCGACGACCACCTGCAGGCCTTGATTCCGGAAGACTGGCTGCGCAAGGAGTTCGAGCGCTCGCTGACCGATGAAGAGCGCGCCGCGATCCAGTCCCTCGGTGGCCTTGACAAGCTGATCGAAGAGTTCAAGAAACGCCTGGAAGAACAGAAGGAACGCCATGCCGGTGGCAACAAATGGATCGGCACCGGTGGCACCAGCCCGTTCGGTTCCGGTGGTTTCAACCCGGAAGGCATTCGGGTCGGCGACGCCGGCAAGCGCCAGGGCAAGGCGGCCAAGGTCTGGGACCAGCGTGAATACAAGAACCTGGACGATTCGGTCGAGTTGGGCACCCGCAACATCAAGGTCGCCCTGCGAAGGTTGCGCAAGTTCGCTCGCCAGGGCGCTGCAGAAGAGCTGGACATCGATGGCACCATCGACCACACCGCCAAGGACGCGGGGTTGCTGAACATCCAGATGCGACCGGAGCGGCGCAACACCGTCAAGTTGCTGCTGCTGTTCGATATCGGCGGTTCGATGGATGCGCACGTGAAGATCTGCGAAGAGCTGTTCTCGGCCTGCAAGACCGAGTTCAAGCATCTGGAGTACTTCTACTTCCACAACTTCATTTATGAATCGGTGTGGAAGAACAACATGCGCCGCACGTCCGAGCGCACCTCGACCATGGACCTGCTGCACAAGTACGGCGCCGACTACAAAGTGATCTTCATCGGCGACGCCGCCATGGCGCCGTATGAAATCACCCAGGCCGGTGGCAGTGTCGAGCACTGGAACGAAGAAGCCGGTTATGTGTGGATGCAGCGGTTCAAGGAAAAGTACAAGAAACTCATCTGGATCAACCCGTACCCGAAGGACACTTGGGGCTATACCTCATCGACCAATATTGTGCGGGACTTGATCGATGACCAGATGTATCCGCTGACCTTGCGCGGGTTGGAGGAAGGAATGCGGTTTCTTTCCAAGTGATTTGTGTTGCCTGGTCTGACGCCATCGCGGGCAAGCCCGCTCCCACAATGATTTGTGTTGTTCATAAATTTTGTGAACAACGTTCAACCCTGTGGGAGCGGGCTTGCCCGCGATGCTTTTAGCGGCTCAAAAACCGCTGTAAATACTCGACCTGTTCCCGATGCGCCACCTCCTGCACCACCGGCTTCAACCGCACCTGCCCCCCCGGCAGACACTGCGCCAATCGTGCCAGCGCCAACGGCGTCAACGCCCCCAATCGCGGATACCCACCAATGGTCTGCCGGTCATTGAGCAATACAATCGGCTGCCCGTCCGGCGGTACCTGGACCGCCCCCAGCGGAATGCCTTCGGAGATCATCGGTTTGCCCTGGTACTGCAACGCCGTGCCCAACAGGCGAATGCCCATGCGGTCGGCGCGGCTGTCGAGGCTCCATGCGTTGTTGAACGCATCGAACAGGCTTTGTCCGCTGAATTGGCCGATCTGCGCGCCGATGACCAGGTCCAAAGGAGCCTCGAGACTCAGGTCCGGCCGCTGGCCTGCGGTCAATTCCCGCAACAACATCACTGAATTGCCCGAATAGCTCAAACTCGCGCCTTTGGTCAGCGCGTGGCCCATGCCGTCCAGCCCGCCGAGCGCCTCACGGACCACTGTCGCGCTGCTGCCCAACACCTTCGGCGCATCGAACCCGCCCGGTGCGGCCAGATAGGCACGCGCACCGAGCAATGGCTGAGTGAATTGCAAACGCTGACCTTTGTTCAGCCGGAAACTGCGCCAAGGGGCCAACGCCTCACCATTGATGCGTGCACCGAGGTCCGCTCCGGCCAACGCCAATACACAATCTTCTTCGGCCACAACAGTGAACCCGCCAAGGGTGATTTCAATCACCGCGGCATCCAGCGCGTTACCCAGCAACCAATTGGCCCAGGACATCGAACGCCAATCGGCGGCGCCACCCTGGGTCACGCCCAGATGCCGCACACCGAAACGGCCGGCGTCCTGCAACAGACACAACGGCGTACTCGCCTCAATCGTCAACTGGCTCATGCCTGGGCCTCCAGAGGCGTATCGTCCCCGCCCAGATTGATGAATTCGGCATGACCTACAGCTTCAAAGCGCACCGTATCTCCCGGTTGCATCAGGCTGTAGCCGTCACGGTTGCGGTCAAACAATCGGGCGGGCGTGCGGCCGATCAGATTCCAACCACCCGGCGACACCACCGGATAGGCTGCCGTTTGTCGCTCGGCAATGCCGACACTGCCGGCGGCGACTTTCTTGCGCGGGGTGTTCAGGCGCGGTGCGGCCAGCACCTCTTCCACCAGCCCCATGAAAGCGAAGCCGGGGGCAAAGCCCAAGGCGAACACCTGATACTCACGCTCGCTGTGACGCCGGATCACCTCCTCCACTGCCAAGCCGCTGCGTTGCGACAACAGCCTCAGCTCGGGGCCGACACTCAGGTCGTACCACACCGGCAACACGTGACAGGTGCCACGAGTGCGCGCGTTGGGCGACAGATCGATCAACGCTTCGGCGATCAATTCACGGGCCTGGGCCGGGCTCAATGCTGTCAGGTCGTAATGCACCATCAACGTTGTATAGGACGGCACAAGATCGATCAGATGCCCGGCAAACGCTGCCCGCAGACTTTCGCTGGCGGCGAGCATCCACGGCATGTTGGCTTCTGCGATCTCATCGAACAGGCGCACCATCAGGCAATCCAGCGCGACCACTTCCACCCGCAGTTTCATGACGTGCTCTGCTGGTTCAGGGCTTGGCGGATCCGTTGCACGGCGGCCACCGAACTGGCGTTGTCGCCGTGCACGCAGAGGGTGTTGGCCTGCAGGTGCAAGGCGCTGCCGTCGCTGGCGGTGAGGTGTTCGCCACGGGCAATGGTCAGCGCCTGCCCGATGATTTTTTCCGGATCGTGATGCACCGCCCCCGGCAGTTGTCGCGAAACCAGCATGCCGGCGCTGTCGTAGGCACGGTCGGCGAAGGCTTCGAACCACAGGGTCACGCCATATTCATCACCCAGTTGCTGCGCGGCGCTGTTGTCCCTGGTGGCCATCAACATCAACGGCAGTTCGCGGTCATAGGACGCCACAGCTTGCAGCACCGCACGCAATTGCGCCGGATTGGCCATCATGTCGTTGTACATCGCACCGTGGGGCTTGACGTAACTGACGCGTCCGCCCTGCGCCCGGCAGATGCCATCAAGCGCGCCGATCTGGTAATGCACAATATCCTGCAGTTCCTGGGTGGCGTAGGCCATGGAGCGCCGGCCGAACCCCACCAGGTCCTGATAGGCCGGATGGGCGCCGATCTGCACGCCATGGCTGAGCGCGAGGCTGACAGTCTTGCGCATGATGCTCGGATCACCGGCGTGAAAGCCGCAGGCGATGTTGGCGCAATCGATGAAAGGCATGACCTCGGCGTCCAGACCCATGGTCCAGTTACCGAAGCTCTCGCCGATGTCGCAGTTCAATAGCAGGCGGCTCACGGTGAACACTCCTGTAGGCTTTGTTCTTTTTGGCTGCGGGACATATCCGTATGACACGTCCGCAGATTATCAGTTACTGAGCGTCGAGTTGCTTGCCACGGGTTTCCGGCAGGCTCAAGGCTGCAAGGATCACCACGCCGTAGGACACTGCTGCAAAGGCGCCGATGCCCACGCTCAGCGGCACGGTCTGGCTGAGCAGACCGATCAGCAGCGGGAACAACGCCGCCAGCGCCCGACCGATGTTGTAGCAAAAGCCCTGGCCGGAACCGCGAATGCGCGTAGGGAACAATTCGGTCAGGAACGCGCCCATGCCACTGAAAATCCCCGAGGCGAAGAACCCCAGCGGAAAGCCCAGCCACAGCATCACGCCGTTGCTGACCGGCAATTGGGTGTAAAGCAAAACGATGGTGAACGAGCCGACAGCGAACAGGATGAAGTTCTTTTTGCGGCCGAGGATGTCGGTCAGGTACGCGCTGATGACATAACCGACGTAGGACCCGACGATCACCATCGCCAGATACCCGCTGGTATTGAGCACGCTCAGACCGCGCTCGTTTTTCAGGAAGGTTGGCAGCCAGGACGTGATTGCGTAATAACCGCCCAGCGCGCCGGTGGTCAGTAACGAAGCGCGAATCGTGGTGAACAGTATGCCCGGAGCGAAGATCTCGTAGAACTTCGACGGATTGCTTGGCTCCTGCCTGGCTTTGGCTTCGCGGTAGATTTCCGGATCTTTCACCAGGCGACGGACGAAAATCACGAAAATCGCCGGCACGATGCCGAGGATGAACAGCGCGCGCCAGGCGTCTTCTGGCGGCAATACAGAGAACAGCAGCGCGTACAGGATCGCGGTCAGGCCCCAGCCCAGCGCCCAGCCCGATTGCACCATGCCCACGGCCTTGCCACGGTCCTTGGCGCGAATCACCTCGCCGATCAGCACCGCGCCCGCGGTCCATTCGCCACCGAAACCGAAGCCCATCAACGTACGGGCAATCAGCAGTTGTTCGTAGTTCTGCGCGAACCCGCAAAGGAAGGTGAAGAAGGCAAACCACAGGACGGTCAGTTGCAACGTTCGCACCCGGCCGATCCGATCGGAGAGAATCCCCGCGACCCAACCACCGATGGCGGACGCAATCAACGTGCTGGTGTGAATCAACCCGGCCTGGCCAGTTGTGATGCCCCACATGGCAATCAGGGTCGGCACCACGAAGCTGAGCATCTGGGTGTCCATGCCATCCAGGCCATAGCCGATCTTGCAGCTCCAGAAGGTGCGGCGTTCCTGCTGATTGATATTGCGATACCAGTCGAAAGGTCCCGGGCGAGCCGTGGCTTTCGCAATGGCGGGGGTGTCGGACGCACTCATGGCAAATCTCCGCGCTGATTTTATTGGTATTGTTCTGAGCCCCGACGACGCCTATCGTGGGAACCGGATGGCCAGATTTTTGTGCGCCCTGCCGTGCTGCGTCCAACTAATAAAAACCTGCCTTAGGCATAAGAAATCTTTATCCCATGAACCTGAAGTTCCTCGAGACCTTTGTCTGGGTCGCCCGACTCAAGAGTTTTCGCCTGACCGCCGACAAGTTGTTCACCACCCAGGCGTCGATTTCCAGTCGCATCGCCGTGCTGGAAAGCGAACTTGGGGTGAAGTTGTTCCTGCGTGATTCACGCGGCGTGAGCCTGACGCCCGAAGGCTTGAAAGTGCTCGATTACGCCGAGCAAATGATGGACACCATGCAGGCACTCAAGCAGTCGATCGAGACCCGCTCGAGCAAGGCCGGGCGCGTGCGCATCGGCGTGATGGACACCGTGATCCACACGTGGCTCAGCCCATTGGTGGCGCAGATGACCGATCACTATCCGCTGGTGGAAATCGAGCTGGTGGCCGATACCTCGCTGAACCTCTGCGATCAGCTGCAAAAAGGCTTCCTCGATGTGATCCTGCAGACCGACCTGTTGCGTCAGGAAAGCGTGCGCAGCCTAGAACTGGCGAGCCACCCGATGGGCTGGATCGCTGCCAGTAACTCCCTCTATAACCGCGCGTATTCGGGCATTGCCGACCTGGCGAATGAACGGATCATCACCTACTCGAAGAACTCCCACCCGCATCAGGAAGTGCTTGCCCTGATGCAGGCCAATGGCGTGGCCGCACCGCGACTGAACTGCGTGAATTCAGTGTCGGCAATTACCCGGTTGCTGCGGGACGGTTTTGGAATCGGCGCGTTGCCCCCGGTACTGGTGGCCGAGGAACTGGAGCGCGGAGAACTGACCTTGCTCGACATCGAGCAACGCCCACCGGACTTACAGGTGGTGGTGTCGTGGCGCGTGGGCGTGGAGTGGGCCGAAGAGATCGTGGCGTTGTGTCAGCAGGTGCTGGAGGGGTATGCACGGAAGGTGGGTGAGAATTACATCGTTTTGGCCAGCGGATGATCGTTCCCACGCTCCGCGTGGGAATGCAACCCGGGACGCTCCGCGTCCCATTAGAGCCGAACGCGGAGCGTCCGTTGAGGCATTCCCACGCAGAGCGTGGGAACGATCTGTCAAAGTCCGCGTAAATCCCGCTCTTCAATCGGTCGGCTCTGGCGCAGGCGTTTGCCGCCCAGCACCACCCAGTCGATCAGGCGAAACAGGCACTCGATGCCGAACGACAGCAGCAACGCACCGCTCATGCCCCAGATCATCGCTTCCGGGGTCAGCAGGATCTGGTAGCTGTAGCCATTCCAGGTTTCCTTGCGGATATCCGGATCGGCCGCCAGCACCACTTGCAGGAACCGGATGTACCACGGGCCTTGCATCGCCTGGAACTGTTTATCCAGCGCGACCTGACGGCTCAGCAGGTTGCTCAGGCTGTCGGCATCGCTGCGAAAGATCGGGTCTTCACTGGCGCGGTAATGCGCCACCAGCGCCTGCATATCGCCCTTGAAAAACTGATTGGCGGTGTTCTGGAAGCCGCTCAACCCGGCCTGAGCTTCAATCAGGTGCGCCTCGACCCGCTTGGCGTAATCGTTGATGAACCCCGGCACCTGGACACCGATCAACAGTCCCGCCGCAAACAACACCAGCCGTAGATAACTGAGCAACATGGGTATCGGATCCTTATGAGGTCTGGCCCTGACTGACGCATTCACCGCGTCGCCACAGGCTCCATTGACCCGGTTCGTAACGGGTCCAGGTTTCGTTTTCGGTCAACGGTTCGGTAGCGATCACCGTCACCACGTCCTTGGGAGTGGTTTCAGCCTGGAAGTCGACGATCACATCGACATCCTTCAAGCGTGCCGGGCCAAACGGGGCGCGCCGGGTGATCTGTGCCAGCTTGGTCGAGCAATAACAGAACAACCAGTCGCCATCGCTGAGCAGACAGTTGAACACGCCTTTGCTACGGTATTCGGCGCACGCAGCCACCAGATCCGGTAACAACGCTTCGACGTCGACCGGCTCGGGGAACGCCGCACGTACGCGGTTGAGCAAATCGCAGAACGCCGCTTCGCTGTCGGTATCACCCACGGGACGATAGAAACTGGCCGTCGGCTGAAAATCCGCCAGTTGGCCGTTATGCGCGAAACACCAGTTGCGGCCCCACAGTTCACGGACGAACGGATGCGTGTTGGACAGGCAGACCTTGCCGACGTTGGCCTGACGAATATGGCCGATCACCACTTCGCTCTTGATCGGGTAGCGCTGCACCAGATTCGCCACTTCCGACTCGCAACTCGCGGCCGGATCCTGGAACAGCCGCAAGCCGCGACCTTCATAGAAGGCGATGCCCCAGCCGTCACGGTGCGGACCGGTGCGCCCGCCGCGCTGCATCAGCCCGGTGAAGCTGAACACGATATCGGTCGGGACATTGGCGCTCATGCCCAATAACTCACACATGCTCGGACTCTCGCTCAATGGCAGGGGGCAAGGTTACAGGCGAGGTTCGACCCGCATGCGCTGGGGATTGCTCGGCACAGGTGGACGGCCATAGCGATCATCGCCAGCACCACCAAAAGGATGCTCCTCTTCTTCCGGATCATCGGCACGGGCGGCGGCTTTGGCGGCGGCAGCCTGTTCCTTGCGAGCGTTTGCTCCACGTTCGATGGCGAAGCGGATTGCCACGAAGACCAGGTAGAGACCGAAGGCGATCATGCCGTACATGAACAGATCGGAGATGGCCCGCCAGGCGTTGTTGCCGACCTTGAACAGCAGGTCGAGGGCGGTAATGGCGATGGCCGGGGCGACTTTTTCCTTCACCGGGTCAATAATCGTCGGGCTGAACAACAGCACCGCCACCAGCAACCGCAGCGGCTCACGCAGCCAGCGCCACATCCAGCGGGTAATGCGCATCCACACCAACAGGCAGCCCAAAGCGGCAAAGGCGTAGAGGCCCCAAGCGATCAGATAGTCGTTCTCGGTCATGGTGTCCATGGCAAGGCAGGCAAAGAGGCGCTTATGATAACGGCTTTTCGCCCGTCAGGCTGCCCCGCTGATGGCGTCGACCATTTCGTACATTGTTCGAGAGCCCTTCATGCCCATATCCGCCAACATTTGCGACGCCCCGATCGCCCACAAGGCCGAAGGCGCCGACCCGTATGCCTGGCTGCAAGCGCGCGACACCGATGCGGTGCTCGACTACCTAAAGGCTGAAAACAGCTATCAGCAAGCGCAAACCGCCGATCAGGCCGAACTGCGTGAAACTCTGTTTGAAGAGATCAAGGGACGGATTCTTGAAACCGACCTGTCCCTGCCCTCGCCATGGGGACCATACCTGTATTACACGCGCACCACGGCGGGCGATGAATACGCCCGTCATTACCGCTGCCCACGTCCGGCCGACGACAGCCTGACCCTCGACGAAAGCCGGGAACAACTGCTGCTGGACCCGAACGAGCTGGCCAACGGCGGTTTCTTTTCTCTCGGGGCGTTCAGCATCAGTCCGGACCATCAGCGCCTGGCCTACAGCGTAGACTCGACGGGCGATGAAATTTACACGCTGTTCGTGAAGGAATTGTCTGACGGTCGTGTCAGCGAACTGGAATTCCTGGACTGTGACGGCAGCATGACCTGGGCCAACGACAGCCTGACGCTGTTCTTCGGCGAACTGGACGACACCCACCGCCCGCACAAGCTGTACCGCTATCGCCTGGACGGCACGGCGGCCGAAGAAGTGTTCCATGAAACGGACGGCCGCTTCTTCATGCATTGCTACCGCGCCAGCTCTGAACAGCAGTTGCTGCTGTCCGTGGGCAGCAAGACCACCAGCGAAGTCTGGGTGCTCGACGCCAACCAGCCACAACAGGCCTTTGCCTGTATTGCGCCGAGGGTCGAAGACCACGAGTACGACGTCGACCATGGCGCACTCGATGGCCAATGGACCTGGTTCATCCGCACCAACCGCGACGGCATCAACTTCGCGTTGTACACCGCTGTCGATACCGGCGTGGCACCGATCGAGGCCCAATGGCAGCTCCTGATCCCCCACAGTGACACGGTGATGATCGACGGCATGAGCCTCAACGCGAGTGCCATGACCCTGAGCCTGCGTGAAGGTGGCCTGCCCATCATCGAAGTTCACCCGCAGGATTTGCCGAGCTACCGGGTGCAGCTGCCGGACGCGGCGTACAGCCTGCATGTGCAGAACAGCCTGGAGTTCGTCAGTGAACGGATTCGCCTGCGTTATGAAGCGCTGAACCGTCCGGCACAGATCCGCCAATTGCAATTGAGCAACGGCGAACAGCAAGTGCTCAAGCAAACCCCGGTGCTCGGTCCGTTCGATGCCGACGCCTACGTCAGCCAGCGTCTGTGGGCTACCGCCCCCGACGGCACGCAGGTACCGATCAGCCTGGTGATCAAGCGCGAAGCGCTGGGCAAACCGGTGCCACTGTATCTGTACGGCTACGGCGCCTATGGCGAAAGCCTCGACCCTTGGTTCTCCCACGCGCGCCTGAGCTTGCTCGATCGCGGCATGGCGTTTGCCATCGCCCACGTGCGCGGCGGTGGCGAATTGGGTGAAGCCTGGTATCGCGCAGGCAAACAGGAACACAAGCAAAACACCTTCAGCGACTTTATTGCCTGTGCCGAGCACTTGATCGCCAATGGATTCACCCGTGCACCGCAACTGGCGATCAGTGGCGGCAGCGCCGGTGGCCTGTTGATCGGCGCGGTGCTCAATCAACGCCCGGAGCTGTTCGGTGCGGCGATTGCAGAAGTGCCGTTCGTCGACGTGCTCAACACCATGCTCGACCCGGACCTGCCGCTGACCGTCACCGAATACGATGAGTGGGGCAACCCGCAGGAGCCGGATGTCTATGATCGACTCAAGGCCTACGCCCCGTACGAAAACGTCAAGGCGCAAGCCTATCCGGCCATGCTGGTCATCGCCGGGTACAACGACAGTCGCGTGCAATATTGGGAAGCGGCCAAGTGGGTGGCGAAATTGCGCACGATGAAAACCGACACCAACCCCCTGCTGCTCAAGACCGAACTGGGCGCCGGCCATGGTGGAATGAGTGGCCGATACCAGGGATTGCGTGACGTAGCACTCGAATATGCATTTTTGTTCAAGGTTTTGGGCGTTGCCTGAGGAACTTGGCCTGATGAACCGGTCTTAATTCCGGACACCGGAAGCCGACAGAACACCGTCCGCTGTAGGAGCACAGCTTGCTCGCGATGGCGGCGACTCATTCAACATTGATATTGAATGTGGCGGCCTCATCGCGAGCAAGCTTTGCTCCTACAGGGCAATTTGAAACCCGGAACAGACACAACAAAAAAGACCGCACGACATGTCAGAACCGACCTTACTGAACAACGAAATCCGCGACTGGCTGATGGACTGCGGCCTGTTCAATCAGCTGTTGCCAGCCGACTTCGCCGCGGCTTCGGGCTATTTCAGCATCAGCACCATTACCGAGGGCGAAGAGATATTCCACGAGGGTGATGCCGGCACGTTCATGTGCATCATCCACACCGGCCAGGTGGCCGTGCAGAAAACCACCAGTGACGGCCAGCAGGTGACCATCGCCACGTTGCGCAGCGGTCGTTCGTTCGGCGAAATGGCCGTACTCGACGGAGAGCGGCGCTCTGCCAGTTGTGTGGCCGCGAGCAACTGTCAGTTGCTGAACCTGGGCAAGGACTCGCTGGAAAAAATGCTCAACGACGCCCCGAAAATCGCCGCCAAGATCATCCGCGCCCTCGCCGTCTCCCTTTCCAAACGCCTGCGCATGGCTGACGGGCAACTGCTGACACAGCAGGTCTAACCACCGGGCGACTTGGCTTTCGGCGGGTTTGTCTCAATGCCAGGCAACGGCTGATCCTTGATCGGCGGGCTCGGCCTTTCGATCGGCACCAACGGCGGACCGCCGCTGCCCGGACCCACTTTGGGCAAAGGCGCCGGGCTGATTTGCGGATACGGCGTAGGCGTCGCGGTACCCGGTGAACCGGGCATGGGTGCAGGGCTGACAGGCAGAGATTGCAGCGGTTGGGCCTGCACTGCAGTAATCGAGAGCGCGGCCATGGCAATGACCGTTAGAATGGTGCGCTTCATCAATGGCTCCGTTGGCCTTGTTGTCATTTGCAGGCTACTCCCAACTGCGTCGGTTTGCCTTCCCCTGTGCTGCCATTTTTCCTCAAGTGAGCCCCATGAAACGTTTCGTTCTGCTCGATACCGCCCCCATTCCCGAGAACGGCGGCGCCCTGTGCCTGTTCGAGTATGGCGAGGATTTCGTCATCAAGATCCAGGGCGGCGATGGCGGGCAGTTGATGAACACGCGAATGCACGGATCTGAAGATGCTTTGGCCGAAATCCCTTGCCGCAAGGTCGCCGGTCGTCCGAATTCACGGGTGTTGATCGGTGGCCTGGGCATGGGTTTCACCCTTGCCTCGGCACTCAAGCACCTGGGCAAGAGCGCTGAAGTGGTGGTCGCCGAATTGGTACCCGGCGTGGTGGAGTGGAACCGTGGCCCTTTGGGCGAGAAAGCCGGCAACCCGCTACTGGACCCGCGCACTGTCGTGCGCATGGAAGACGTGGCCAAAGTTCTGCAAGCCGAGCCGCAGGGCTTCGACGCGATCATGCTCGACGTCGACAACGGCCCCGAAGGCCTGACCCAGCGGGCCAATAGCTGGCTCTATTCCGCCGGCGGCCTCAGCGCCTGCGCCAAAGCCCTGCGCCCCAAAGGCGTGCTGGCAGTCTGGTCAGCCAGCGCCGACCGGCAGTTTTCCGACAAACTGAAAAAAGCCGGGTTCAAGGCCGAGGAAGTGCAAGTCTTTGCCCACGGCAACAAGGGCACCCGCCATACCATCTGGATTGCCGAGAAGCTCAAGGGCTGAGCTAAACTGGCTGCATAACCGTCATTAGTCTTTCTACAAAGGTGAACCCATGAGTTCGTCCACCCCAACCAACACGTCGAAGCTCGATCGCATCCTTGCCGACAATCAGCGCGACAAGGAAATGGGCTACCGTGACAAAGCCCTGAAGATGTATCCGCACGTGTGCGGGCGCTGCGCCCGTGAGTTCTCCGGCAAGCGCCTGAGCGAACTGACCGTGCACCACCGCGACCACAACCATGACAACAATCCACAGGACGGCTCGAACTGGGAGTTGTTGTGCCTGTACTGCCACGATAACGAGCACTCGCGTTATACCGACCAGCAATACTTCGGCGAAGGTTCGCTGAGCACGCCGAAAATCGCCAAGGCCACGCATAACCCGTTTGCCGCGCTGGCCGGCTTGATGAAGAAAGAAGACTGAAGGTCTTGCACTGATCGTTCCCACGCTCTGCGTGGGAATGCCGCCAGGGACGCTCCGCGTTCCGCTTCTGAATGTGACGCAGAGCGTCACGGGATGCATTCCCACGCGGAGCGTGGGAACGATCACTGACCACCCCTCCCCCAATCCCCGTATAATCGCGCTTTTTTCGCAAAAGGCACCCCGCTCGTGGCAGACAAACGGTACAGCTGCATTGGTTTGTTCAACCCCAAATCACCGGAGAATGTCGGCTCCGTGATGCGCGCCGCTGGTTGCTATGGCGTGGCGTCGGTGTTCTACACCGGCAAGCGTTATGAACGGGCCGCCGATTTCGTCACCGATACCAAGCGCGTCCATTACGACATCCCACTGATCGGCATCGATGACCTGAAGAAAATCCTGCCCCTCAATTGCGTTCCGGTCGCCGTGGAACTGGTCGAGGGCGCCCGTCCGCTGCCCGAGTACACCCACCCGGACCGCGCGCTGTACATCTTCGGCCCGGAAGACGGTTCGCTGGATAAGGAAATTCGCGACTGGTGCGAAGACGTGGTCTACATCCCGACCACCGGCTGCATGAACCTGGCCGCTACGGTCAACGTCGTGCTCTACGACCGCATGGCCAAAGGTCTCAATACTCGTTCGGGACCAAAATTCCGCTGAGTTGCCGCACATTCGATGGAACAAGCGGCACGCCTGCGCAGTCAGCTTAACTATCGATTACTGAAACAGTCCTTGCTGCCTGGAGACAGATCATGAGCGAACTCAAACGCGTAGAACGCATCGAATCCACCCCCTTCCAGAGCCCGTCCGATCAAAACGTTCAGGGCTGGGAACGCATCGGCTCGCTGGCCGGGGGCGTGGTAATGGTCGGCAAGGGTCTGCGGCGCGGCGGCATCTTTGGCCTGATCCAGGTGGCTATCGGCGGCGTGGCCCTGGCCCGTGGCATCACCGGCCACAGCTCGGCCAAAAGCCTGCTGGAAAAAAGTCGTCAGGACATGGACAACGTGCGGGCAAGAATCCAGCGTGCCGGTGAAGAGTTGAAGACGCTGAAGGCCAATGCCGAAGCGGCGACCAAAACCGCTACGGTCACCGGCAATGATTCGTTGAAGTCGCCGAAAGCCTGAAAATCACAAGATCGCAGCCTGTTGCCGCTCCTGCACAGCTCATTTGCAGGAACTGCGGCAGGCTGCGTCTTTTGATCTTTACCGAAGCAACTCGCTATCCAACACCCTGGAAGGCTCACCAAGTACGCTCTCACTGAGCTGCACGAACACCTTGGTATCGATGCTTTCCAGCCGCATCGCTCCGCGCACCACATCATCCAGCGAACGCTTGTTGCGCGTCTTCAGGCGAATCTCGCGGTCCAGATCCTGCAACAACACCACTGCCCTGGCCACTTGCGCCGGATTGACCTGCTCCCCGCGCAATGTCGTGACCTTCTGGCCAGACTTGAGCAGTTTTCCATGCAGGCTCTCGAACCGCTCATCGCTCATGCCGCCGGCGCGGCGCAGCAATTCAATGGCGTAGTACTCGGCAAATCCTTCGCTGATCCAGTCACTGCGCTGTGAGTCATTGATCCGACCGAACACCTGGGCCAGTTCACGCACCAGCGCGCTGCCGCCGCTTTCGCTGACCAGTGGCAAGCGACTGTTGAAGTAGATCGACTCATGCGCCGCCACGCTGCCGCGCCACATCGGATCGTTGGCACCCACAATCAATAACTTGGTGGGGTGCCGAGGAAACACAGCTTGGACTTGCGGCCAGACAAACGTCAGCAGCGTCAGTACATCCATTCGCCGCATGCCCTGGCCTTGCGGTGACGTCACCGTGACTTCGGTTTCACCGAGCCGGGTGCGGCGGCTGCCAAGGTTGCCCGCAAGCATCCAGCCCGTGGGCCGGTCGAACAGACGGGAAACGTTGTCGATGCGGAACTTGTTCTTGCCGATTCGCGGCCAGGCCGTCTCGACGCTTTTCCAGCCATTGGGCAACTCAAACTCAAGGCGTGAAACCAGTTCGATCCCGTCCTGCTGATCAAGCCTGGCGGCGGGCACCAGATCGTCGCCGCGCATCAACGCCCAACTCGGTGTCATGCGTGTATCGAAGCTGGCGCTTTTTCGGCCATGGCTGATACGCACGCGATAGGTCAGGCTGGCCTTGTCCGACGCCGGGCGCCAGATGCCGCGGGCCTGCTTGCCGGGTGTGAGCTGCCATTGACCGTCGGCCTTGAAATCGCTGTAACGGCCGCCGTCGCCGAGGGCGAAATCCAGGCTGCGTACCGCCGAGCCCTGGGCCAGGGTCAAGCGCACTTGCGCCTGATCACTGTGCGGCAACAGCAGCACGTGGTAATCCAGATCGACCTTCTTCGCCGCCCACACCGGCGAACTCAATAGCCATATTCCTGCGATCAGCGCCCGCTGCCACCCCACAGCCATACACACTCCTTGGTGAAACCGTTGACTCGCAGTTCGCTTAACCCGCGCGGAAAATCAGGTGATCTTCCCAATCATCTTCCGGCACGCTGCCTTCGGCGAGCATGCGTCCGGACTGGGAAATACGCTCGTGGTGCACTGCGTCGCGATCACCACAGACCAGGTGATGCCAGAGTGGCAAATCCTTGCCTTCGCTGACCAGGCGATAACCGCAGGTCGGTGGCAGCCACTTGAACTCGTCAGCCTTGCCGGGCGTGAGCTGGATGCAATCGGGTACGGAGTCGCGACGGTTCGGGTAATCGGTGCACTGGCAGGTTTTCATGTCCAGCAGTTTGCAGGCGATGCGCGTGTAATAGACGCTGTTGTCGTCTTCATCTTCAAGCTTTTGCAGGCAGCACAGGCCACAACCGTCGCACAGCGATTCCCATTCCTCTTGATCGAGTTGATCGAGGGTTTTGCGTTTCCAGAACGGTTCTACTTTGGCGGCCATGGTTCGAGCATCGACATCAGGTGATGAAAAGGCCGCCAGTCTAGTGCCCGCAGCCCTGCGGGCCAAGCATTGGCGACTGTCGGTAGAACGCGCTTGTCAGTTTTGGCGGCGCCAAGTAGGGTTTTGCGTCGCCCCGATGTTCAAATGTCACAAGGAATCTCTTGATGAGTGCAAATCCACGCGTTGCCGATTACGCCATTCACCCTCAGTTCACCGATCGCTGGTCGCCCCGCGCCTTTACCGGCGAGGCCATTCCAGAAGAAACCCTGCTGAGCTTCTTCGAAGCCGCCCGCTGGGCACCGTCGGCGTACAACTCGCAGCCTTGGCGCTTTCTTTACGCACGTCGCGACACGCCAAACTGGGAACGCTATCTGGGCCTGTTGAACGAGTTCAACCGGAGCTGGGCGCAACACGCCTCGGCACTGGTCATCGTGATTTCGAAAACCACTTTCGCGGTACCTGGCGCCACTGAAGAAACCCCGGCGCTGTGGCACACCTTCGACACCGGTTCGGCCTGGGGCCACCTGGCGCTGCAAGCGAGCCTGAGTGGCTGGCACACTCACGGCATGGCCGGTTTCGACCAGGAACTGACCCGCAAGGAGCTGAACATTCCTGAAGGCTATGCCCTGCACGCGGCCGTGGCAGTCGGCAAGCTGGGCGACAAGGCCACCCTGGCCGAGTACCTGCAAGCCCGTGAAGAGCCAAGCCCGCGTCGTCCGTTGAGAGAACTGGCCACTGAAGGCGATTTCTCCCTATAAGCCGCACTGCAGATCTACCGTAGGAGCCGAGCTTGCTCGTGATAGCGGTTTCACAGTCAACAATGATGTCGAATGTGATGACCCCATCGCGAGCAAACTCGGCTCCTGCAGGTTTAGCGTGAATTCAGTACCCGCGATTGAAATCCACTTCCCCGCGCAATGCCTCGCCCGCCTGATAGGCCCGCAGGTTCTCGACAAACAGTTTGACCATCAACGATGGCGAAGTCGGTGCCGAACTGTGTCCCGTCAGCAACAGACCCCAGGCTGTCCAGAACGGATGGCGCTGTGGCAGTGGCTCCTGGCGGCAGACGTCAATCACCGCACCTGCCAGATGACCTTCTTTCAAGGCTTCCACCAGATCAGCATCGACCACCGCAACACCACGCCCGACATTGATGAACAGTCCGGTTGGCTTGAACTGCCTGAACAGCGCCGCATCGTAGATATCGTGGGTGTTTGGGGTGTTTGGCAGCAGATTGATTACATAATCCACTTCACCGACCAGGCGCGGCAAATCCGCCATCGTGCCGACTTCGACAAATGGCGCCTGCTCCCGGGCACTGCTGGCAATGCCATACAGTTCAACGCCAAACGGCATCAGGAACTGCGCAACGGTCTGGCCGATGTCACCCGTGCCGACAATCAGCACCTTGCGCCCCGCCAGGCTCTGACCATGGCGACTGTCCCATTTGCGTTCGACCTGGCTGACCAACCGCGCCAGCACTTCGCGCTCATGGCCCAGCATGTAGGTGAGCACATACTCGGCCATCACCTGGCCAAAAATCCCCACGGCGCGGGTCAGGCGGTAGTGCCGCGGCAGGCCGTCCGCCAGCAGCGGCGTAATGCCAGCCCATGTCGATTGCAGCCATTGTGGTTGGTGACCCTGGCGCAGCAAAGTCGCCAGTAAATCAGGCTGGCCGAGCCAGATCGGGCAATCGGCAGCCTGTCGGGCCAGTTCGGCAGAGTCGCCACTGGTCAGGACTTCCAGATCAGGCGCGGCCTCCCGCAACAGGCGGGCGTACACCGGGTGGTCGTGTTCAGCAATCAGAACGCGCATGCATCAAACCTTTCAAAAACAGTGCAGACGGCCGCCGACAGAGCTTCGCCCTGCCAGCGCGACCATCGCCAAAATCATTCCAGTGTTTCATCAAGACTCTGAACAGAGCCTGTCTACCGATCACATAGGGTCGTTGCGTCGCAATAACTCTTCCGGCAAATGTTCGATGTACTCGTCCTCGGCCGGTGGCATTTGCAGGTGGTAACCCTGCTTGTCGAGGTTCTCCAGCACCACCGTGATGTCCTCGCGCGACAGTTTGCGCTCCGGGCTCAACACCAGGTCGAAGGCGTGGATGGCTTTGCCGAAGGCGGCCATCAAGGTTTCCGGTACGCGTTCCAGAGCATCGCTCTTGAGTACATAAAGGTACATTTCATTGCGTTTGGTGCTGCGGTAGATGGAGCAAATACGTTTCAAGGCTGTTCTCCGGCGGTGGCCAGGCTGTCGAGCAGCGCCTGGCCCATCAATTCGCGGCGCCAGCCACGCAGCGAATCAGGCAATTGGTAGGGACCATTGGGGAAGCCGCTTTTGAGCAGCGCTTCCAGGGTTTTCTTGCGCAGCATCAGTTCCGGCGCAATGTTCAGACGCTCGGCTTCAACCTGGCCGATGGCTTTCAGCTGTTTGAGCAGTGCGGCGGCGTCCACTGGCAACGGCTCCGGCACGGCGGGCGGCCATTGATCGGGCGACACACTGCCAGAGCGCTTGATCAGATCAAGCAGAAACTCGCCGTCCTGACGCACGGTACGCGGATGCATGTCTTCGATCTTCGCCAACGCGCCAAGGTTGTCTGGCTGCGTGCGCGCCAGCGGCCACAGCGAATGCTCGCGGATGATGCGATTGCGCGGCAGGTCACGGGCACGGGCTTCTTTTTCGCGCCACGCGCAGAGTTCACGCAGTACCGCGAGTTGAGCGCGGGATAGTTTCCAGGCCAGTTTGGCGTCGCGATAGACCTCGTACGGGTCGATCTCGCGGCGCAGGTTGGCGACCAGTTCGGCACCGTCCTCCAACACCCAGGCATATTTGTCGTCGGAAAGCTTCGGGCGCAGTTTTACGAACACCTCTGCCAGATGTACGGCATCTTCCGCGGCGTAACTGATCTGTGTTTCGGAAAGCGGACGTTGCAACCAGTCGGAACGGGTCTCGCCCTTGGGCAGATCGATGCCGAGCACTTCCTGCACCAGTCGCGAATATCCCATCGAGAACCCAAGGTTCAGGTAAGCGGCGGCCAGTTGCGTATCGAACAGCGAGGCCGGCAGGCTGCCGGTCAGGCGCAGCAAGACTTCAAGGTCTTCACTGCACGCATGCACGACTTTGACCACGGCTGAGTTTTCCAGCAACGCGGCCAGAGGTTGCCAGTTATCGATGGTCAGCGGATCAATCAGGTAAGCGCGTTCGCCATCGCCAATCTGCAGCAGACCTGCGATCGGATAAAAGGTGTCGACCCGCATGAATTCGGTGTCGAGGGCAACGAATGGCAACTTTTGCCACTCGGCGCAAAATTGACCGAGGCTATCGTTGTCGCGAATCCAGTGAATATCGATGGCCACACGGCTCTCCCTTGAAGAATGGCCCGCAGTATATATCGCCCCCGGCGATTTCCGCGCATCCACTGAACAAGAGCATCAACGAAAACACCTGGCGTACCCGAAGAATAGCCCGTCAACTCCCATTCGACCTGCCTTGCCGGGCATGCAGGCCAAACCATCTCGGATCACGCAACACTCATTTATTCGCCAACACGCCATCGATCACTGCTGCGCGGCATCCGGCAAACATATCCAGATCCTGGTTATAGACTTTGCTGTTGACCTCCAGCAACCCCAGCATCGAGTGGAACAGGTTGTCCTGGCTAAGAGGCTTTTCACGGCTTAGCTGCAGACAATGGGTGTCGACGGAGAATGACTTTTGATAACTGTCGGAGAACCAGGCGAGCATCGCCACATGCTTTTGTTGGTCCGGCGCCAGCATGTACGGCGTGCCGTGGAGGAAAAGGTTGTACTCGCCCAGGGATTCGCCATGGTCCGACAGGTAAAGCATCGCCGTATCGACCTTGTCCTGATTGTTGCGCAGCAAATCGATCAGTGTCGACAGCACATGGTCGGTATACACCAGGGTATTGTCATAGCCATTGACGATACTTTCACGGCTGCAATTGTTCAGCGCATTACTCTCACAAACCGGCGTGAATCGTTCGTACTCTTTCGGGTAGCGCTTGAAGTATTCCGGGCCGTGACTGCCCATCTGGTGCAACACCAGTACCGTGTCTTTATCCAGGTTATCGATGAAATGCTGCAGGCCTTGGAGCAGGATCTCGTCGCGGCACTCACTGTTGGCGCACAATACCGGGTCCTTCAACTTGCTGACATCCTCGAGCGTGACCCGATCACAAGTGCCTTTGCAGCCCGACTGGTTGTCGCGCCAGATCACGTCCAGACCCGCTCGCTTGAGCACGTCCAACAGCCCCTCTTCGTTCTTCGCCTTGCTCGCGCTGTAATCCTTGCGCCCCATATTGGAAAACATGCACGGCACCGAGACGGCGGTTTCAGTGCCACAGGAATGCACATCGGTAAAGGCGATCAGGCCGGCTTCTTTACTCAGCGTTGGCGTGGTGTCGCGGTCATAGCCGAGGATGCCAAAGTTCTCGGCCCGGGCGCTTTCACCCACCACCAGCACCGTCAGGGATTTGCGGCCATGGGTCTGCCAAACCGGATTTCGCTGGGCGTCTTCGCCAACAGTGGCAAAGGGTTGTCGGGCAGACGCGACCTGCTCACGCAAGTAGCCAAAAGATGCCCCGATGTAGTTGCTGGGCACCACCATCAGTCGCAATTCGTGGTGATTGCGAAACAATGAAGCAAGGCCCTGATAGTTGACCAGTGCCACACCGCCGATGACGGCTAGCGACGCCACACTCACCAGAACTTTACTCAACAGTTCACGGTGCCAGCGACGGTAATTGATCGGTGTTTTCCACAACAGCAACGACGGTAATACACCCAACATCAGAATATAAACAAACAACTTTAGTGACAGTAAGTCACGAACTTCCGTGGCATTGGTTTCAGCAAAGTTACGAAACATGCCGGCATCGATCAGTACGCCGTACTGACTCATGAAATAGGCGACGCCAGCGCTGACCATGAACAACAGCGTCAGCACGGGCTTCATGACGGGCCGAAACGCCAGCAAGGTCAGCACAATGTTGAAGGCGGCGAGGATCATCGCACCGAAAGCCACGCGCATGACGACACCCTTGCCATCTGCCGCCGTAATCTCGAACAAGTGTTGCCACAAGACAAAGTTGAAAGCTGCTAATAAGAATGCGCTGGCAATCAGTGTCACCCACTCGGAGCGCACGGCTTTAATCTTCAACATGAGATTGGCTGTTCCTGAAAAGAAGTGCCCACGGCGTATGTGAAAATTTCATTTACCGCGACAACACTGATTCTGCGCAGTCGACCATCAATTTTTTGTGAAAAAGAAGCCAACGATTAGTTGGCCTCTGAGATTAGCCTGACACTTTTAGAATATTTGAGAATGATTCAGCTGTAGTTCAGGGAGCGGGTGAATACAACTCCATTCCCTTATGGGAGCGAGCCTGCGCGCGATCGCGGTTTATCAGGCAACGGTGATGCTGAATGTCATGCCCTCTTCGCGAGCAAGCTCGCTCCCGCAGGGACCTATTTAATTTTTGAATACCGCGGCGGATTTTCTGATTTGCCGCCTCCCCCACTGGCGCGCCTAATCGATCTCCTGTTTCTCAAGGACCGATTATGGAAAACGTTCGCGCAACCTCCCGCCCTGCCCTCTGGTTAATGCTCAGCATCATTCTTGTAGCCCTGAACCTGCGCCCCTCCATGGCCGCCGTCGGGCCTTTACTGTCGGCCATTCGTGGCGACATCGCGCTGAGTTTCAGCCTGGCGTCACTGCTGACCATGCTGCCCGTCATGGCGATGGGCCTGGCGATGTTCTTCGGGCTAGCCGTCAGTCAGCGCCTGGGTTCACAACGCACCGTTGTGCTTTCGCTATTGATCATCGGTATCGCCACCGTCTCGCGGTTATTCATCGATTCGGCGTCCGAACTGATCCTCAGCGCCGTACTGGCCGGCATCGGTATTGCGCTGATACAGGCGCTGATGCCGGTGCTGATCAAATCCCGCTTCAGCGACCATGTATCCCTGTGCATGGGGCTTTACGTCACGTCGATCATGGCCGGTGCCGCTATCGCCGCTTCTTTCGCGCCACTGGTGATGGTCCGCACGGGTAGCTGGCGTGCCGGCCTGGCGATCTGGGCCCTGCTGGCGGTGTTGGCGTTGCTGTTCTGGTACGGCCAACGCGCCAGGATGCCGGTTCAGGACGCAAAGCCATCGAGCAATGGATCTTTCTTCGGCAATTCCCGCGCCTGGCTGCTGGCGGTTTTCTTTGGTTTGGGCACGGCGTCCTACACCTGTGTTCTGGCCTGGCTGGCGCCGTATTACGTGGAAAAAGGCTGGAGCGAACAAAACGCCGGACTGTTGCTAGGCTTTTTGACCGCCATGGAGGTGCTGTCGGGCCTGCTGACGCCCGCCATCGCCAATCGCAGCCGTGATCGACGCCTGGTGCTGGCGGTGTTGCTGGCGCTGATCATCGCCGGTTTCTGCGGGCTGATCTTGAGTCCGCAACACCTGAGCTTGCTGTGGCCGTGCCTGCTGGGCTTGGGCATTGGTGGGTTGTTCCCGATGAGCCTGATCGTGTCGCTGGATCATCTAGATGAACCCCGACGCGCCGGTGGCCTGACCGCATTCGTGCAAGGAATCGGTTATTTGATCGCCGGGCTCTCGCCGCTGTTGGCCGGGATGATCCGCGATCAGCTCGGCAGCTTCGAATGGGCCTGGTGGTCACTCACCGCAGTGATGGTCCTGATGCTATTGATGGTCTTGCGCTTCAATCCGCGGCACTACGCCCGACACTTTCACTGACTTGCCAACAGCTGCTCACAGTTGCATGCCTGCGCGAGATTCTCCTCGCGCTGGCATTCCGCTAGGATCGTTCGCACAAGTTTGCGCACGATCCGCGCAATATGCGCAGTGGGACGCAAGGAATGCTCAACAGTAACGTGTTACGAAAGCTCGACATGCAGGACCTCATGGTATTCGTCGCCGTGTATGAGCAACAAAGTGTCACCGAGGTCTCCGAAGCGCTGAGCGTCAGCCAGTCCACCGTGAGTTACTGCCTGAAAAAACTGCGCAACGGTTTCTCCGACGACTTGTTCATCAACACCCGCACCGGCATGCACCCCACTTCCAAAGCCAGCAGCATGTACCCGCATGTGCTGAAGATTCTCGAAAGCATCAACCTGTGCCACAGCGGCGCACCGGCATTCGATCCGGCCTTGCAACCGGCGACCTTCAACATTTGTGCCCCGGAATACTTCGAGCAGTTGATCCTGCCGCCACTGCTCAAGCGCTTTGCTATGGCCGACCTTGCGGTGATGGTCAACGTGCACAAATTCGAAACAGACATTCCGGTCGATGCTCTACGGAATGGCAGCCTTGATCTGGTGATTGGCTTCGGCCCGAACTTTCACCGCAGCCACGGCGATTTCAATGCGCAGGTGCTGATGGAGGATGATCTGGTGTGTGTCTTCGACAGGCGTGCCACGCCGCTGGAACCGCGGCTGAGCCTGCAAACTTTCGTCGAGCGCCGGCATGTGTTCCCAACGCCCTGGACTTCCACCACCAATATGGTCGACGGTTGGTTGGCGCAGCAGGCGCAACAACGGCAGATTGTCGCTCGAGCCAACAGCTACGGCGCGGCGCTAAAGATGATCACCGGCACTGACTTCATTCTGACCTTGCCCAGACGGATCCAGCAATTACTGGCCGAGCAGGCCGCCTTCGACCACCGTGAAGCCCCCGAGGGCTTGCCGGGCTTCACGCTCGACATGCGCTGGAGTCAAAGGCTGGATCAAGACAGCGCCAACACCTGGTTGCGTGAGCAAGTGATGATGGCTTGCGCCGACCAGAGGATGTCCTGAAATTCAGACGGCGATTGCGGTCTTGGCGTACGACTCGCGATCGATGTCGAGAATCTCCACACATAGCTGAACTTCAACGCCTGCCGGCCACGCACACAAATCCTGCACCACCGCTAACAGGCTGGCGGACAACTGCTGCTTGATCTGCGCAGAACGACCGCTCAACACCGCCAGCTTCACGTGCACGAACGCCCGCTCGGCCAATGCGGTCCCGATCTTGAACGTCTCGACCTTGACCGCGCGACTCTTGATGTCGGACTCGGCACCGAACTGACCGGAAGCCACCAGCGTATTGTTGAGCCGCATCAGCGCCACATCGGCATTCAGATCAGGCAGATTGGCGGTATATTCCAGGTGCAGGTGAGGCATGGCAGGATTCCTGTAGATCAATGGCAAGTACGTACATATAGCACAGCGCTGCCGTGGTTATTGGGGTAGCGACATCAGATCGCGCTCACCCATGAATGCTTCAATTCGTGACCGCAACCAGCGTTCGGCGGGATCGCTGTCGGCATGACTGAGCCAGACCATGGACAGTTCCAGGGTCGGGGTCTTGAACGGAAACGGCTCCATGAACAACTGACCCGAAGCCGCCATCGCTGCAGCGGTGTAGTCCGGCAGGCTTGCAATAAGATCGGTCCCGGCAAGCAACGCTGGCAGCGAACTGTATTGAGGCACCGAGAGCACCACCTGACGCGACCGACCGATCTGCGCCAGCCACTCATCCGCAAAACCGCTGACGTTGGCGATGTGCGACACCAGCACATGGGGGCGCGAGCAATATTCATCGACCGTCAACGGCGTATCGGAGGCATCGGCGCGCAAAACACTGGGGGAGATATGGCGCAGCAATTTACGCTTCGCGTTTGCCGGCAGGCCGCGAGTCTGGCTGATACCCACCGTAATATCCCCCGACGCCAACAAGTCTGGAATTCGCCAGTAATCGACATTCTGCACCACGAAAACCACCTTCGGCGCCTCCTGGCGCAACGCGCGCAGCAGGGGCGGCAACAGACCGAACTCGACATCGTCGGACATCCCGATCCGAAAGGTCATGGTGCTGTTACCCGGGTCGAAATCGTGGGTCAGGCTCAACGCCACCGATAACGAATCCAGTGCCGGCGACAGATAGCGAAAAATCTCTTCGGCCCGCGCCGTCGGCTCCATGCGATGACCGACGCGAATGAACAAAGGATCATCGAACATCGTACGCAAGCGGTTGAGCGCCGAGCTGATGGTTGGCTGGCCGAGAAACAGCTTCTTCGCCACCTTGGTGACATTACGCTCAAGCATCAGCGACTCAAACACCACCATCAGGTTGATGTCGGCCTTGCGTAGTTCGTTGCGATTCATCCATTGCCCCGGCGCTAAAAAACTGCCGACAGTTTAGGGAGATGTCGCAATCGGCGTCTATATAACGAAGCTGCCCTGATATTGAGCAGCTTCGACACGTCATGCCTGGAGCTGCTTGACCGGCGTCAGGTCAGATGTCCCCTTGATCAAGCTGATTGCATGCACGCAATCAGCTTTGTTGACGTATGCCTCGCCACTGGCGATCGTTTCATGATTCCCTGCCCGCAAACGCCACCTCCACTGACCTTTGCCAGTCAGGATCGAGCCGCGGGTTTGCCTGTAAATCTCAAAATACATAGTTCGCTCCTTGCGATGGCTGATTACAACAGGTCGCTGACCTGTGCATGCCAGAGTAGATGAGGTTTTTTTCGAGGGAAGTCTGGGGGTGTCAGAGAATATTTCGGGAGAAAACGCTGAACCTCGGGGGCGGCCAATGGATTAAGGGAGCGGTAAATTCAGAGACAACAGAGAGTAATTTTTCTCGTAAATCGGCATATTTTTCTTACATCGAAACGATGCTCGGTCCGACGATCAATCATCGACAAAAAAACCGGACAAACAAAAAAGCCCCGCAGCTTGTTCAGCTACGGGGCTTTTTCTATGTAATGGCGGAGAGATAGGGATTCGAACCCTAGGTACCGGTGAAGGTACAACGGATTTCGAATCCGTCCCATTCGGCCACTCTGGCATCTCTCCAACGGCGCGCATCATAACAACACTTTTGCCGGAAGCGAACCCCCTGAGCGAAATATTTCTGTGCTATCAGATGCTTGCGTCGATTAAAGCGGTACGCCCAGACGGTTGGCGACTTCTTCGTAGGCTTCGATGACGTCACCCAGGCCCTGACGGAAGCGGTCCTTGTCCATTTTCTTGCCGGTGGCCTTGTCCCACAGGCGGCAGCCGTCCGGACTGAACTCGTCACCCAGGACGATGGTGCCGTCGTGGAAAACGCCGAATTCCAGTTTGAAGTCGACCAGCAGCAGGCCGGCGTCGTCGAACAGTTTGCTCAGGACTTCGTTGACCTTGAGCGACAGTTCTTTCATGCGAACCAGTTGCTCGGCGGTGCCCCAACCGAACGCCACGACGTGGGATTCGTTGATGAACGGGTCGCCCTTGGCGTCGTCTTTCAGGAACAGTTCGAAGGTGTAAGGGTTGAGCTTCATGCCCTCTTCAACACCCAGGCGCTTGACCAGGCTGCCAGCGGCGTAGTTACGCACAACGCATTCAACCGGGATCATGTCCAGTTTCTTCACCAGACACTCATTGTCGCCCAGCAGTTTGTCGAACTGGGTCGGCACACCGGCGGCTTCGAGTTTCTGCATGATGAAGGCATTGAACTTGTTGTTCACCATGCCTTTGCGGTCAAGCTGCTCGATGCGCTTGCCGTCGAACGCCGAAGTGTCGTTACGAAACAGCAGGATCAGACGGTTAGCGTCGTCGGTCTTGTAAACCGACTTGGCTTTGCCGCGGTAGAGTTCTTCACGTTTTTCCATGATGGGCTCCGCTTGCTAAGTAGATGGGCTAGGCGATATGTCGCCAGTCGAGCCCTGAATCTTGATCGGCCAGTTGCAGCCAGTCCGGGTCGCACCCGAGGGTGTCGACAAAACATTGCCGGGCCAGCTGCGGCAGGTTGTTCTTGCTGCTCAGATGGGCCAGGACCAGGTGTTGCAGGCCTTGCCAGCCCAACTCGGACACCAGGAATGCCGCCTGGTGGTTGTTCAAATGTCCCAGTTCACCGCCTACCCGTTGCTTGAGAAAATACGGGTAGTGACCGCGAGCCAGCATGTCACGGCAATGGTTGGCCTCGATCATCAACGCATCGAGGTCCCGATAACCGTCCAGCACCTTGTCGCAATACGAGCCGAGATCGGTCAACAGGCCGAAGCGCCGCTCACCATCACTGAAAACGTATTGCGTCGGTTCCTGCGCATCGTGGGCCACGGCAATGACACCAATGCTCAAGGCACCGATTTGCAGTTGCTCGCCACCGGCCAGAAGGCCTGCGGGTTCAATCGGTTTGCGCATCCCGCGCAAGGTCCCGCGACTGAGGTAGACAGGCAGATTGTAGCGCCGAGACAGCAAACCCACGCCATGCACGTGGTCGGCATGTTCGTGGGTCACTAGTATCGCGCTCAGCTGCGCAGGGTTCACACCCAGGCGCAGCAGGCGTTTTTCGGTTTCCCGCAGGGAGAAACCACAATCCACCAGCACATACGTTTCAGCGCTGGCTATCAGCGTGCCGTTCCCTTGGCTACCGCTGCCGAGAACGGCAAAACGCATTTGATCAGCCCAGGTTGTCCTGAATGACGCTCAACACTTTGCGCGCGACGTCAGCAGGCGCGACAGTGTTGATGTTTTTCTCGACGGTAACCTGAACGTTTTCGCCAACTTTGCTCAGGCGAACCTGATAACGCTCGGCGCGGGCTTCAACTTCTTCCTTGTTCGGCGCGCTGCCGAACAGGCTGCTGAAGAAGCCAGGCTTGTCGTCTTTCTTCTCGGCTTTTTCGGCCAGGTTGATGTAGTACAGGCCCAGGCTGCGGTTGATGTCCTCAACGCGCCACTCGCCTTGTTCCAGCGCACGACCGACGCTCGACCAGGCACGGTCCAGATCGGTACCGACGTTCAGCACCGGGTTGCCGCTACCGTCTTCGCTGAGGCTGACACGGCTTGGCGCATCGAAATCACGCGAAGCCAACATGGAGACAGAACCGCCCTTCTCGGAGATGCGGCTCATGCTCGCCAGCATGTCATCGACCAGTGCAGCATCGAGGCCAGTGTTGACCGAACGGTTGGTGAAAGCGACGTCGGCAGTGCTGCCGGCGGGACGCTCGGCGCTGACCACGTAGACTTCACTGGTATTACGCTGCACACCCGGCTCGATACGTACCCGTACGCGGGTTTCGCTGTCGGTGCTGACACCAGCAGCGCTCAGGCGCTTGGCCATGGCAGCGGACAGTTCGTCGGAACGCTGCCAGGTGGTGGTGAACTCACCGGTTTGCGGGCGCTGTTCATCCAGGCGGAAACCGTTGTCCTGGAAGAACTGAACAGCCACGGGCCAGATTTCGGCCGGAGGGTTCTGCGCCAGGATCGAGCGGGAGTCGCCGCTTTTTTGCAGCGAGTACGGGCTGGCATCGGCAGCGGCCGACAACGGCTGCGGACGAGGCACAACATACTCGCCCTTGGCGGTGTCGCCGGCGACGTTGCGCGGGATCGGCAACAGCGGATCCAGACGCTTGGCGGTGGTGATGTCGGGTGGCAGTTGCATCGGTGCAGTCTGTTGCGCTTCCAGGTAATCACTACCACGGTCACGGAAATAACCTTCCGGGCCCCAGATCCATCCGCAGCCACTGGTGCTGGAGATAATCAAGGCAAGTGCGGAAAGTCCGGCCATTCGCTTCATGCGTAGTACTTCCTCAATTAAACCAGGACGCTGCACTGGCGCAGGGCCGTGCGAAGCGTTTCATGACAAGGTGCGCTCAGCCAGGTCAGCGGCAGGCGAATGCCTTCCTGCATCAGGCCCATTTCAACCAAAGCCCACTTCACCGGAATCGGGTTGGCTTCAATGAACAGGTCTTTGTGCAGAGGCATCAGTTTTTCGTTGATTGCACGGGCGGTCGCGGCGTCGCCCTTGAGAGCGGCTTCGCATAGATCGGCCATTTCGCGCGGAGCGACGTTGGCAGTCACCGAGATGTTGCCCTTGCCGCCCAGCAGGATCAGCTCGACAGCGGTCGGATCATCACCGGACAGGACGATGAAATCCTTGCTGACGCCATCGAGGATGGCTTTGGCGCGTTTCAGATCGCCAGTCGCTTCCTTGATGCCGATGATGTTCGGCACGGTGGACAGGCGGATGACGGTCTCGGCCTGCATGTCGCAGGAAGTGCGGCCAGGAACGTTGTAGAGGATCTGAGGGATGTCGACGGCTTCGGCAATGTGCTTGAAGTGCTGGTACAGGCCTTCCTGGGTCGGCTTGTTGTAGTACGGCACGACCAGCAGGCAGGCGTCGGCGCCGGCCTCTTTGGCGTTACGGGTCAGCTCGACGGCTTCGCGAGTCGAGTTGGCGCCGGTACCGGCAATCACCGGAATGCGACCGTTGACCTGCTTGACCACGGCTTTGATGACGGCAATGTGTTCTTCGACATCAAGGGTTGCCGACTCGCCGGTAGTTCCGACTGCGACAATGGCATGGGTGCCGTTCTCGAGGTGGAAATCCACGAGCTTGCTGAGGCTGGCCCAGTCAAGACGCCCTTGTGCATCCATGGGTGTGACCAGTGCCACCATACTGCCCGCAATCATGAAACCGCTCCTGCCGGAAAAAGAGAGCGGTAATGGTACTGGCGCCAAGATGCTTGTACAAGCGAAGTACTGCGCTGCCGCCATTCCCCTTGGCGTCGCTTTTCGCTACCCTTCAGACTTTGATCGATACTGACAAGCTCGTACATCGGGTTTGAGCCTTCAATTTCGGCATCACAAGCCCCGTCCCAGCGTTGCCACCCTCCGCTCCTGCCATACTGGAGCACGTTGCAGCCTGCGCCCGGAGCTTTCTGAATCCGCATTCGCAGGCTCACTCCCGGCAGAACGAGCCGATAGAAGTACCGACCGCTCATCGCTTTAGGAATGCTGCATGTCCACCCCCACAGTTCGCGAACAATTCCTTGTCATCAGTGCCCTCGGCGCCAACCCCATGGAGCTGACCAACGTCCTGTGCCGTGCCAGCCATGAAAACCGCTGCGCCGTGGTCACCTCCCGCCTGACCCGTCATGGCGAGTGCAGTGCGCTGGTTCTCGAAGTCTCCGGCAGCTGGGATGCCCTGGCACGCCTGGAAGGCAGCCTGCCGGTACTGGCCAAACGGCACGCCTTTACCGTCAACGTGGTACGCAGCGCGGCTCTGGAGAATCGTCCCCAGGCCCTGCCTTATGTTGCTTATGTCAGTTCGGCCTACCGTTCCGACATCATCAACGAGTTGTGCCAGTTCTTCATGGATCACAACGTCGAGCTGGAAAACCTGACCTGCGACACGTATCAGGCACCGCAGACCGGCGGGACCATGCTCAATGCCACATTTACCGTGACGTTGCCGGCCGGCGTGCAAATCAGCTGGCTGCGCGATCAGTTCCTGGACTTCGCCGACGCGCTGAACCTGGATGCCCTGATCGAACCGTGGCGCCCACAGAACCCAATGTAAGGAAGCTTTTCATGGCCGTTGCCATCGACCAACCGGTTGCCGACTTCGAAGCACCCGCCACCAGCGGGCAGACCGTCAGCCTGGCGAACCTCAAAGGCAAGCAAGTGGTGATCTACTTCTATCCAAAGGACAGCACACCGGGCTGCACGACCCAGGGTCAGGGCTTTCGCGATCAACTGCAGGCTTTCAAAGCCGCCAATACCGAAGTGTTCGGGGTTTCTCGCGACAGCCTGAAGTCCCACGAGAACTTCAAGGCGAAGCAGGCGTTCACGTTCGAGCTGATCAGCGACAAGGAAGAAGCGCTTTGCCAGCTGTTCGACGTGATCAAGCTGAAGAAGCTTTACGGCAAGGAATACATGGGCGTGGATCGCAGTACATTCCTGATCGACAAGGATGGCGTCTTGCGTCAGGAATGGCGCGGCGTGAAAGTGCCGGGGCATGTTGATGCCGTGCTGGCTGCCGCTCAGGCGCTGAACAAGGCCTGATACCAAAAAGATCGCAGCCCATGGTCCTGCAAGAATAGAGTTCGTCGCCGTTTCTGCGCATCGAACCCAATCCCGCAGGAGCTGCCGCAGGTTGCGATCTTTTTTCGTTTCACCACAATCTACAGCAGTGGCGCCACGACCGGCTCCTTGCGCGGCCACGCGTCCAGCACCGCCTTGAACAGTGTCGCCAGGGGAATGGCAAAGAACACCCCCCAGAACCCCCACAGCCCGCCAAACAGCAGCACTGCACAGATGATCGCCACCGGGTGCAAGTTGACTGCCTCGGAGAACAGCAGCGGCACCAGTACGTTGCCATCCAGCGTCTGGATGATCCCGTACACCGCCATCAAGTAGATGAATTCATCGCTCCAGCCCCACTGGAACAGTGCAATCAGAAACACCGGCACGGTCACCACCACGGCGCCGACATAAGGCACCACTACCGAAATTCCCACCAGCAATGCCAACAGCGCCGCGTAGTTGAGTTCCAAAACAACGAAGGCGATGTAGGTCACGCCACCGCAAATGAAAATCTCGATGACCTTGCCGCGAATGTAGTTGGCGATCTGTCGGTTCATGTCATGGGCGACCCGGGTGATCAATGCCCGCTCGCGTGGCAAGTAGCCACGCACCCACTGGCCGATCATGGCTCTATCCTTCAGAAAGAAGAACACCAGGATCGGCACCAGGACCAGGTAGATCATGATATTCACGAGCAACGGCAGGCTCGATAGCGAGAACGTCAGTGCCCACTGGCCAAATTTTCCTATCTCGCCCCGCGCCGCTTCGATGGCCCGCAGCACCTGCTCGTCGGATACCAGATGCGGGTAACGCTCGGGCAACAACAACAATAGCGATTGCCACTTGGCGAGCATGCCCGGCAATTCATTGAACAACGTGATCAATTGATGCCAAAGCAGCGGCACGACCACCACGATGAATACCAGCAGCACCCCCATGAACAAGGCAAAAACCAGCCCCACCGCCACCCAGCCCGGCACGCGCATCCGTTCGAGCGCCACCACCAACCCTTGCATCAGGTAGGCCAGCACCATCCCGGCCAACACTGGCGCCAGCATGCCGCCCAGGGTGAGGACCGCGGTGAACGCAAGAAACAGCAGCACCGCCAACACCACTGCTTCTTCATCCGAGAAATAGCGCTGAATCCAGTCGCGTAACACTTTGAACATCAATAATCCTTAAGAACAAATGCCGCAGATTTCAGGCTTTTTTCAACCAGTAACGGTAAACGCCCGCCTCGTCTTCTTCACGAAGCAGCGTATGACCGGCCAATCGGGCAAAGGTGCGAAAGTCGCGCTGCGAGCCCGCATCGGTGGCAATGACCTTGAGTATCGCGCCACTGGCCATCCGATTGAGTTCCATCTTGGCCTTGAGCAACGGCAACGGACAATTCAGGCCGCTGGCGTCCAGCTCAACGTCATGGGCTACAGCATCGATCATTGCATCACTCCGGGTCGGGTAGTCGAGTTGCCTAGAATATCTGGTCGCAGGGCTGGTGTCCGGCTACAGTAAGCTCTTTGTCGACTAAGGCTCTGTGCATGACTTTTTTGCGCCCTACCCTGCTGACGCTCGCTTGCCTGCTCGCCTCACCGGGCTTCGCCGACGACCTGCCGTCACTCGGCGACGCCAGTTCTGCCATTGTCTCGCCGCAGCAGGAATACCAGCTGGGCCGCGCCTGGCTTGCGCTTTTGCGCAGCCAGGTGTCACAACTCAACGACCCGCAACTCAAGGACTACGTCGAATCCAGCGTTTATCGCCTTGTCGAAACCAGCCAGGTCAATGACCGGCGTCTTGAGTTCATCCTGATCAACAGTCCACAACTTAACGCTTTCGCAGCACCCGGCGGCATTGTCGGGGTCAACGGTGGTTTGTTCCTCAACGCCCAGAGCGAAGGCGAATACGCTTCGGTACTGGCGCACGAACTGGCTCACTTGTCGCAGCGCCACTTTGCCCGTGGCGTTGAAGCACAACAACGCATGCAAGTGCCGATGATGGCCGCGCTGCTGGCCGGTATCGTGATTGCCGCAGCCGGTGCCGGTGATGCCGGGATCGCGGCCATTGCGGGTACGCAGGCGGCGGCGATCCAGGAACAACGGCGCTTCTCTCGCCAGAACGAACAGGAAGCCGACCGTATCGGCATCCTCAACCTGGAAAAAGCCGGATACGATCCGCGCTCGATGCCCTCCATGTTTGAGCGCCTGGGGCGGCAGTACCGTTTTGATGCCAAGCCACCGGAATTCCTGCTGACTCACCCGGTTACTGAATCGCGGATCGCGGACACCCGCAACCGCGCCGAACAGGCGCCACAGGGTGGTATCGAAGACACCTTGCGTTATCAATTGATTCGCGCTCGCGTTCAATTGATCTATGAGGAAACGCCAGGTTTGGGTGCCAAGCGCTTCCGTGCCCAGCTGGATGAAAACCCGAAAAGCGATGTAGCTCGCTACGGCCTGGCCATCGCCCAAGTCAAGGGCGGCCAATTGAACGAGGCACGGGAAAATCTCAAGCTGTTGTTGGCCAAGGCGCCAAACGAGATCATCTACAACCTCGCGCAGATTGATCTGGATATCACCAACAATCGGCTGGCCGACGCGCAAACGCGGGTTGACCGGATGCTGACTCAATACCCCGGCAACTATCCACTGAACCAGGTGCGTGTCGATCTGCTGCTGAAACAAAACCGCGCCGCGGACGCCGAAAAAGCGCTGGAAGGCCTGCTCAAGTCACGCCCGGACGATCCGGACGTGTGGTATCAGGTGGCAGAAACGCGCGGCTTGTCGGGCAACATCATCGGCCTGCATCAGGCACGGGCCGAATACTTCGCGCTGGTCGGCGACTACCGCCAGGCCATCCAGCAACTGGACTTCGCCAAGCGCAAGGCTGGCACCAACTTCCCACTGTCGTCACGTATCGATGCCCGCCAGCGAGAGCTGATGGAGCAGGAGCGCATGATCAAGGACATGATGGGATAATTTGAAACCCGTATAAAAAAACCGCCTCTTTCGAGGCGGTTTTTTTGTTCAACCTGCAACCGGTTTATTCAGCCAGTTTGAAGGTGATGAAGCTGGCGCGCCCCTGACGCAATACACGCATCGACACCGAACGATTCTTCGGCAGCGCCTTGGCGATGTCAGTGAATTGCTTGGTGGACTCGATCGCCTGGTTGTTCAGGTGAGTAATGACATCACCCGGTTGCAGACCGATCATCGAGGCAGGACCTTCCTGCACTTCCTTGATCACCACGCCACTTTTGAGGTCGTAGGTTTTCTTCTGTTCCGCGGTCAACTCGACAACCGACACACCCAGGCGATTGCTGCTGCTCTCTGCACCAGACTTCGGCAATGCATCAAGTTCTTTGTCTTCATCAGGAATGGCTCCGACCGTCAGTTCGACGTTCTTGCGCTTACCCTCGCGGATCACTTCCAGATTAGCCTTGGACCCCGATTTCAGTGCACCCACCAGATGCGGCAGATCGGCGGACATGACGATCGGCTGACCGTTCATGCTCAGAATCACATCACCCACCTGCAGACCACCCTTGGCAGCCGGACCGTCATCCTGGATCTGGGCAACCAGCGCACCGGCCGGTTTTTCCAGGCCGAACGACTCGGCCAGATCCTTGTTCACTTCCTGAATCACTACACCCAACCAGCCACGGCTGACTTTGCCGCCACTTTTGAGCTGATTGGAAACGTCCATGGCCACGTCGATTGGAATCGCGAACGACACGCCCATGAAACCACCGGAACGGGTGTAGATCTGTGAGTTGATGCCAACCACTTCCCCGTTGAGGTTGAACAACGGACCACCGGAGTTGCCCGGGTTGATCGGCACGTCGGTCTGAATGAACGGCACATAGTTTTCATTCGGCAGGCTACGACCGACGGCGCTGACGATGCCTTGAGTGACGGTGTGGTCAAAACCGAACGGCGAACCGATCGCCACAACCCATTGACCGGCCTTCAGATCCTGGGATTTGCCGAGTTTGAGAACCGGCAGATCCTTGCCTTCGATTTTCAGCAACGCCACGTCGGAGCGAGGATCAGTACCGACCAGTTTGGCTTTCATTTCACTGCGATCGGCAAGACGCACAAGAATTTCGTCAGCGTCAGCGATCACATGGTTGTTGGTCAGAATGTAGCCATCTGGCGAGATAATGAAACCCGAACCCAGGGATTGGGCTTCGCGCTGACGATCGCCGCGCGGCGATCGCGGTTGCGGCGGCATGCCGCGCTCGAAGAATTCGCGCAGCATTGGCGGCAAGCCTTCAAGGTCAGGCATCTGCTGGTTCACTTTACGATCCGGCAGCTTCTGCGTGGTACTGATGTTCACGACCGCGGGCGACGCCTGTTCAACCAGTTGCGTAAAGTCAGGCAATTCGACTGCTTGTGCAGCGACCGACTGACCGAGCACCAGCACGGTGGCAAAAATGGAAAGATAAGTCTTCAAGCGTGGTATCGACATACGGCTCCCGTTACGACGAGCATGGTTAAGCGATATGGATCAAGGAACACCGAGAAAGATACGCCGGTATTTTTGTTCCGGGAACAACAAACAAGGCCAGAGCCGAGGGGCTCTGACCTATAAAAAATTTTGGGGGGATTTGCAAACTGAAATGCTCACGAAACATTTCGACTGCAGCTCACTGCTTGGTTGCAGTGGCGTCGTTGCGCATGGACAAGGCTATGCGTTCAGCGGTGCCGACCGGAATTTCACCCACTACCGTAACCATCATTTCACCTTGCGCAGTGGTCAATCGCCGGGATACAGCCACCGTTGGCCCCAACTGAGTGCGGGTATCAGTGACGGCAGCGCCGTTCAATGGCTCAAGGAATACAGAAAAACGCGCCAGACCATCGTCATACATCAGGCTATTGACCTGGGTTTTGGTCTCGGGATCCTTGCGTACCGTGCTGCTGGTCAGCTCGAATCCGGGTGGCAACCAGTCTGAATGCCAGGCCTGGGCTGTCTTCACCGCCGAAGCCTTGTCACTGTCGAGGTTGACCGCCTTACAATCGCTGCCGGGCTGCAAATCGCGATCGGACGGAACATCAGCGGTGTCCAGTTGCGTGAACTGGAATCGCTCAAGCAGGCGCCCCTTGTCATCGAGCAACAACGACTTGAGTGGCAGCCCGGTTTCCTTGTCCAGGTGCAACTCAAAACCGTAGCGGTGCTGGTCGCGAGGCGTCAAAGACACAATTACCGCTGAACGCCCGGCAACACGCGACTTGCCGATAACCGCAAGGTCATACCAATTCTTGAGCTTTTGTGGATCAAGTGCACGAGCGGCGGAATTGGGAGAGTCCCCAAGCCCTGCTATCAGGGTGCCGCTGACACATTGTGTCTGACCATCAACGCGCACAACCTCCTGAGCCGATCCGTCGAGCTGGAGTAAACGCTCGCGGACTTTTCCATCATGGACGCGGTGCCAGATGTTATGGGTAGAAAAACTACCGTTACGCTCGTAGACGAAGGTACCGAAGAAGCTTTGCTGTTGCTCGGCCTGACCAAGACGGGTCAACCAGTCCTGGGCTTCATCGGCGTGGGCTGGAACAACGAACCAGCCACCGAGCAGAAGCGAAAGTAGAGGTTTGGCGCGCATGATCCTCCTTAACGGTTTTCCAGGCTTGCGGCACGAGCGTAAGGCAGAGCGCTCTCAGTGCCCTTCAATGCAGCCTGTTGAGCATGTTGGCGCAGGTAGCTTGGCAGACGCTGATCGTGCCAGCCTGGCTGACCCTGCAATACGCCGTTGGCCATTGGACCAGTGGCTTCCGAACTCTCATTGTAGCCTGCCAGAACAGCCGGGCCCTTGACTTGAGGAGCGGCCAGATTCTGTTGGCTGGACTGTTGAGCCAGTTCGACACCGGCGATCTCGTCCTGGTTGTACAGGCGAACGCCCGCCAGTACGGCAACCGTTACCGAAGCAGCGACAGCCAGACGACCCAGGCTGCGCCATGGACCACGAGTGGCTTTTGCCGGTACGGCTTCGTCAGCCAGGGCTGCCGAAACGGCCGCAGCAATGTCCAGACGTGGAAGCAGCAGATCCTTGTGCATTGCTGCCCGAGCGATCTGATAACGAGCCCACGTTTCACGAGTTTCAACATCGTCACAGGCACTGAGTACCCGACGCAATTCCAATTCGTCCGCTTCGTTATCCATCACTGCGGACAGCGATTCCTGCAGGGCTTCACGA
>NZ_RCNY01000042.1:0-69392 GCF_004307635.1 Pseudomonas sp. Sample_22 | reverse complement strand
GAGCACGACCTTGCCAAGGTCGGGGTCGCGAGTTCGAGTCTCGTTTCCCGCTCCATATTCAACAAAAACGCCGCTCAGCAATGAGCGGCGTTTTTGTTTGCGCGTGTTCTTCCGGTAAGAACTCCACCCTCAAAATTTTGGGGGCTGGCGCTGTTCTTAGGCCCCAACGGGGCCAAGCAATGACACTTCCATTTCTTGTTGGCTGGCCAAGCTCGAAGACCTGGGCTGCCCGGAAGGGGTGGACCGCAATCTGGTGCCGTCGGTCGTCTTTGCAGTCGAACTGTAATTTTTGACAGGTTCGGTCATGTAGGTTTTGCCCTACTGTTTAGGTGTGCCACAGGGTCAAGCAATGTTCTTGTCATCACCGATAGGAAGAAAGGCAGCCATGAGTCAGGTGTTCCAGATTCCAACTCAGAAAGATCGAACTGCGGTCAACATGGCGCAGATGGCCACGAGCATTACAGTACAGCGCCCATATTTTGCATTTGATTCGCTCTACAAAGTCTCTGGCGAGTGGGATATCTGGGGGGATTTCAAGCCTGAGCAACCGCTGGGGAGCGAGCTCGGACCATTGGCTACGGCCGAGGCCGGGCGCCACTTGGCTATCCTGGGGTCGTGCGCTGCTGCGCTGGCGCAGGTTGAAGGTGAGCGTGTGTATTACTTGGCCTCACGAGCTCACTGGGATTTGCGGTACAACCCCATGAGGTATGGACGAACTCCGTTGATGACCGCTCGGGCTAAGATCGTTGAAAGGTCACGAAAAAGGGTGCTCGCAAGAACCGAGCTGTTGATCGAGGGGCAGTTGTACGCAGAGTTGTCCGTGGATTACCAAGTGCTGTCAGAAAAGACATTTCAAAAGCTCTTCTCAAACCATCTAGTGCCCACTACCTCGAGCTCTGTTAGTTCTCCATACGCTGAAGCGTTCCCATTGTCGGTGCTTACGTTGAGTGAGCAGGAGATCATTGCTGAAAGTGTTGGGTTCTCGGCAGCCAGGTGTGAAGGACACTTCCCTGACTACCCGACGTGGCCCGTGGCAGTTGTCATGTATGGGCTGAGTCAGGTCATGTCTCGGCTACTGGATCATAAGGTGGGTCGGGTTACTCCCTTTAGGCTCTTACATGTGACATTAGCGGCAGACGAGCTGGTTTCTGCCGATAAACAACTGCTGTTCAGTGCTTGTTTCTCCTCCGTGTCTACTGACGGAAAACTCTGTGATGTGCTCTGCAACGCTGCTTATGGCGACAGGGTGATTGCCACTACTCAGGCTAAAGTTGCGATTGAGTGAGTAGTTTAAGGATCGAACCGTAAGCCTTCTCGCCAGAGGTCCCGGGTTCACGGAGTCGAAGAGGGGCAGAATCTTGCCGCCACTCTTCTAAGCCCAGATCGGAGTTGCTGCGCGTTTACATCGACAACATCAACCGCCCCGCAAACAAAATCAGGACCACACCCATGGTGCGTTCAAACCAATGGCCCATGCGCATGAACAGCAGTCTGACCTTGGGGCTGGAAAAGAACAGCGCCACGATCACAAACCACAGGGCGTTTACCAGGCACATCCACACCCCGTAGAGCGCCTGAATCTTCAGTGGTGTGGTGGCGCTGATGAGCGTGGTGAAAATCGCCAGGAAAAACAGTGTGGCCTTCGGGTTGGTGGCGTTGGTCAGAAAACCGGTGGTGAAGGCCTTCAGCGATGTCTGCTGGATAACCGGTTCATCAGTGACTTTATCGCCCTCGAGTACGGATCTGGGCTGGCTGCGAATCAGGCTGACGCCCAGATACAGGATGTAGGCGGCGCCCACGACCTTGGCCACCGTGAGCAGCCATGGCGTGGTGTGCATCAAAGCGCCGACGCCCAGCACCGTATACAGCACATGCACGGAAATGCCGGCGCCGATGCCCAGTGCGGTGCAGATCCCCACCCATCGGCCAAAACGTACGCTTTGGCGGATGGTTACGGCGAAGTCCGGACCGGGGGCGACCACGGCGAGAAAGTGCACGATTGCCAGCGCCAGAAATTCACCCAGATAATTTGAAAGCATCTCAACTCCAGAAAGTCAGGGGGGAAGCAGTGCCGCGATAGCCGACAAAAAATGAAAGGCTCAGGCGTGGTTCGGCCACGCCCGGGGTCACTGAGTGCATGCGGCGGGAGTTGAACATGATGAAATCCCCGGGAGCGGGGAGAATCTCCAGCGCTGGCGTACCAAGCAAAGCCGGTTCGATGCCGTAACTGTCGCCGCGCATTTCGTCGAATTGTTCCGGGGAAATGTCGTCGTCCCACAACTGCAGAGCACCGCCTTCGGTGGGCATGTTCAGGTAGACGTTGCAGGCGAACTGCGCCTCCAGGCTTCTGGCCTGGAAGCTGTCCGGGGCGTCCTTGGCGAAGATGTCGTGATGGGCAAGAAAGCACACACCGGGTTTCACCACGCGGGAGAGTCCGACGTACATCTTGCGTCCGTAGAGGTTTTCCAGGTGCGCTCCCGCCGGCCAGGATTCGTCGAGCATGCAGCGCAGGGTGTCGACCGGCGACGGGTAGGGCGCACACCGGTTGCGTAATTCTGCGATGTTGCGGGTGGCGCGTTCGAAATAATCCTCTATCAACAGCGGCTGGTTTTCTGCCTCGTAAAACGCCATGCCGATACGGCCGATACTGGGCGCGTTGATATAGCCTTCAAAGCCGGGTGCGAGGATCTTGTCGCCAATCTGCATCGCCAACGGCGTGGGTAGCCAATTTTTTACGCGTATGGCGAGGACTTCTTCATTGGCCAGTTTTTTTATGCACGTCTCATCGAGACGCTCGACGTCTAGCATCATGTCTCAGGTCCATCTATCAGAGAGTCGACGAAGCCTGCGAGTGCAGGCTCCTCCCGGCGTCAGGCAATGGCTTGGGGGCCATCGCCCAAAGGCTCAGTCCACGTGGTAGTGGACGGATAACGTCCCTTTCTTTTGCGAAAGGGATTCGATCGTGACCGTGCCCAATTCCTTGAGGCTACGTACATGGGTGCCGCCGCAACCGTAGGCGGGCAGTTCACCGAAACCTATTTCCCGGGCGCCTTCGCGCAGTGATATCAAGCGCGGCAGGTCGTGGGCGATCCACTGCTCGATGCCTCCCTGCAGGGTTTGCGCTTCAACTTCCCGGGCCGATTCCGTCGGTTTGAACTGCACACGCCCTTCGCCAGGCCAGTGATGCGCCTTGATCGGCATCCAGCCCATGGCCTGGACGAAATGGCCGATCAGGTGGCCGGCTGAATGCATGCGTGTATTGAACTGGCGACGCTCTTCGTCGATCCGGATCTGGGTCATACCGATTTTTACCGGACTGTCGACGAAGTGGACGATCCGGTCCGGGTCCTGGACTACGCGCAGTACTCGGCTTTCGCCAATCCAGCCGGTATCGAAGGGTTGCCCACCGCCCTGCGGGTGGAACAGTGTTGCGCGCAGTACCACGGCGAATTCGCTCTCGTGTGGCGTGCAGTCCAGGACTTCCACGTTGGCCTTGAGCTCATCACTATGGAAAAACAGGCGAAGCGTCATGTTCCGTGCTCGAATAAAAAATTCTGTTTTTTATTATATGAAGGGTGGAATAGCGTGATAATCCGTTCAAACATCAAAGGACTGTTGCGTTGTGAGCATAAATCTACCGTTGCCTCTTCTTGGTGAAATGGCGATTTTCGTCAAGGTTGTCGAGACCGGCAGCTTCTCCGAAGCGGCACGTCAATTGGGCTCTTCACCCTCGGCGGTCAGCCGCAGTATTTCGCGACTGGAGAAAGCGCTCGCGACGCGACTCCTGCAACGCACCACGCGCAAGCTGCGTTTGAGCGACGGCGGGGAAGAGGTGTTCAAACGGTGCCAGGAGATGGTCAACGCTGCCCGTTCAGTGATGGAAATCAGTGGTCAGTTCACCGATGAGCCAGAGGGGGTGGTGCGTCTCAGTGTGCCGAAAGCGGTGGGTCGGATCGTGATCCATCCGCATATGCCGGAGTTCTTGCGCCGTTATCCGAAAGTGGATGTGGAGTTGTTGCTCGAGGATCGTCAGGTGGATTTGATCGACGATCACGTCGACCTGGCGATACGCATTACCGATCGGCCGCCTGCTGGGTTGGTGGGGCGTCAGTTGCTGAGGATCGACCATATGCTCTGCGCGACACCGCAGTATCTGGCCGAACATGGAACACCGGCTCATCCCCATGACTTGCTCAACCACAGTTGCATTTATCTGGGGGAAACCCCGAGCGATGCGCGGTGGAAGTTCAAGAAAGGCAACAAGCTGGTCACTGTCGGCGTGCGCGGGCGCTATGCCGCCAATCACACGGGCGTGCGGTTTGGCGCGGTATTGCAGCACATCGGCATTGGCAGCCTGCCTTACTTCACGGCGCGCCGAGCCCTGGAGAAGGGGTTGATGGTGCAAGTGCTGCCGGACTGGACCTTCCTGGCGTCCTACCACGGCGGCGCCTGGTTACTGCATTCGCCAACCCGATACCTGCCGCCCAAGCTTCGGGTGTTGATCGATTACCTGGTGGAGTGCCTGGAGAAAGAGCCGACGTTGGGCAAGCCGGGCAAGTCGGACAGCTTGAGTACGGCGGTATCGGAGTATGAACTGCCCGAGAGTGACGGGTTGTTCTGAGCAAAGACTCGATCTGTCGGCAAAACAAAAAGGCCCGCACGTTCGGCATGCGGGCCTTTTCATACAACGTCTTTCAGATCAGTGCTTGCTGTCCTGGTTGGACAACGCCAGTAGCTGCTTTTCCTGGTTCCAGTCAAACGGCTCGTCGTTCTGTTCGGCTTCGAAGCGACGTTCTTCCAGTGCCTGATACAGATCAATTTCGTCATCAGGCATGTAGTGCAGGCAGTCGCCAGCGAAGTACCACAGCAGGTCGCGCGGGACCAGGTGAGCGATTTGCGGGTAGCGGGTGATCACCTGGCACAGGATGTCCTGGCCCAGGTATTGGCTTTCGATCGGGTCGACCGGCAGCAGTGCAAGCAGTTCGTCGAAGCGCTCCAGGAACAAGGCATGGCTTTCGTCGGGAACCTGTTCGGCCTCACCTACGGCGACCAGGATGCTGCGCAGGTGGTCGAGCAATACGAGATGATCGGCAACGATGTTGGACACGAGATAAGTCCTCAAGAGCAAAACGGGCGCGGGAGTATAAAGCTCCTGCGCCCGTTTTTACATGGTGTAGCGGCTCGGTTTGATCAGCGGACCTTCCCCGCGGCTATCGCCAGTTCCTCTTTGTCGAAGTCATCGACATCGATCACCTTGCGCCGCGCCGCCTCGGCGTCACGCAGGGCTTGCGCTTCCACCGGTTGCAACACGCCGGCCTCCAGCGCTGCATCGATCACGTGCTCGCCTGCGACCGGTTTGACCTGACCGCTCTTGAGCGCCACATGCAGTTTTTTCTGCAAGGATTGCGCAGCGCCCGACAGGTTGCAGGCATGTTGCAGGGCGCCGACCGGGTCTTCCAGCGATTGCGGGCGGTAGCAACCCAGGAGCACTTCCTCCAGCGCCGGGTCACCTTTGGCCCGACCGATAACCGCAGCAACCTGTGCGCCCAGCTTGTCGGAAGGCCCTTTGTGGCGACGACCGAACGGGAACACGATCACCCGCAGCACACACGCCAGGACTTTGTTCGGGAAGTTGTTGAGCAATTCATCCATGGCCCGTTCGGCCTGGCCGAGGCTTTCCTCCATGGCCCAGGCAAACAGCGGCTCCATGTGTTCCGGCGCGTCGAGGTCGTTGTAGCGCTTGAGCGCGGCGCTGGCCAGGTACATGTTGCTGAGTACATCGCCCAGGCGTGCCGACAGGCGTTCGCGACGTTTCAATTCGCCACCGAGCAGCATCATGCTGAGATCGGCCAGCAATGCGAACGCAGCAGCCTGCCGGTTGAGAGCGCGGAAATAACCCTGGCTGAGCCTGTCGCCCGGCATATGTTCCAGGTGTCCAAACCCGAGATTCAGCACCAGCGTGCTCGCGGCATTGCTGACGGCAAATCCGATGTGCCTGAGCAACAGGCCATCGAATTCAACCAGTGCCTGATCCTTGTCTTCACGGGTGGCCAGGGCCATTTCCTTGAGGACGAAAGGATGGCAGCGAATGGCCCCCTGACCGAAGATCATCAGATTGCGCGAAAGAATGTTCGCGCCCTCGACGGTAATGAAAATCGGCGCGCCACACCATTTGCGCGCGAGGTAATTGTTCGGTCCCTGGATGATCGCCTTGCCGCCGTGTACATCCATGGCGTGGCTGATGCATTCACGGCCCCGTTCGGTGAGGTGATACTTGAGAATCGCCGACAGCACCGAAGGTTTCTCGCCCAGGTCCACCGCATTGGCCGTCAGCATCCGCGCGGCATCCATCATCCAGGCGTTGCCGCCGATGCGGGCCATGGATTCCTGAATGCCTTCGAACGCCGCAATCGGCACGTTGAACTGTTCGCGAATCTGCGCGTACTGGCCTGTCACCAGGCTGGTGAACTTGGCCATGCCGGTACCCACCGCCGGCAGGGAAATCGAACGCCCGACCGACAGGCAATTCATCAGCATCATCCAGCCTTTGCCGAGCATTTCCTGGCCGCCGATGAGGAACTCCAGCGGGATGAAAACGTCCTTGCCGGAGTTCGGACCGTTCATGAACGCTGCGCCCAGTGGCAGGTGACGACGACCGATTTCCACGCCGGGAATGTCGGTCGGAATCAGCGCGAGGCTGATGCCCAGGTCTTCTTTGTCGCCCAGCAGATGGTCCGGGTCGTAAGCCTTGAAGGCGAGGCCGAGCAGGGTGGCGACAGGCCCCAGGGTGATGTAGCGCTTTTCCCAGTTAAGACGCAGGCCCAGGGTTTCCTGGCCTTCCCACTCACCTTTGCAGATCACCCCGGTGTCGGGCATACCGCCGGCGTCGGAGCCGGCCATTGGGCCGGTGAGGGCGAAACACGGAATATCGTCGCCCCGTGCCAGGCGTGGCAGGTAGTGGTTACGTTGCTCGTCGGTGCCGTAATGCAGCAGCAACTCAGCGGGACCGAGGGAGTTGGGGACCATCACGGTGGAGGCGAGGTCGCCACTGTGGCTGGCCAGTTTCATCGCCACTTGTGAGTGGGCATACGCCGAGAAGCCCTTGCCGCCAAATTCCTTGGGGATGATCAGGGCGAAGAAACCGTTTTCCTTGATGTACGTCCAGGCCTCGGCTGGCAGGTCCATGGTTTGACCGATCTGGTAGTCACTGACCATGGCGCAGAGTTCTTCGGTTGGGCCGTCGATGAAGGCCTGTTCCTCTTCGCTCAGTTGTACCTTGGGGTAGGACAGCAGTTTGTTCCAGTCCGGACGACCACTGAACAGTTCGCCATCCCACCACACCGTACCCGCTTCAATGGCGTCGCGTTCGGTTTGCGACATGGGCGGCAGGGTTTTCTGGAACCAGTTGAACATCGGCGCGCTGAAGAATTTGCGGCGCAGGTCAGGCAGCAGTAACGGCGCAGCGACCGCAGCGAGCAAAAGCCAGAAAACCAGCAACAGCCAGCCCGGCGCGCGGCTGAAGATGCCCATTGCCAGCAGGTAGACAGCCACGATGCCCATGGCGGGCAGCGGGACGATGCGACGGTGGGCTAAATAAGCGATCCCGACAACCAGAACCAGTATCCACAACAGCAGCATATTTAATCCTCCGTGAAACCAGGGCGAGCCAACCCACAGAGCTTAGACGGCATCCGCAAAACAGGGGGGGCGGAGCGAGGTGATTGAAAACGTGGGAAATCCCGGATGATTTCTGTAGGTCCGGTTGGCAACAGGCCTGGTAAATCGTTCATTTAACGGGCGGCTAAGCGCTCATATTTGGCCGAAACGTCGTTATCTCTGTGCTGAACCTCTCGATAGACTCGGGGCTTCCCCAGGAGATCGTCGCATGCATGAGTACCTAAGCCCCGGCCGCTTCATCGATAGTGACCATCCCTCGGTGGTGGAGTTCGCCGAAAAACACCGTGGCATCAGTCGCGACCCGCTTGAGCAGGCGATCAGCCTTTATTACGCGGTGCGCGAGGCCGTGCGCTACAACCCGTACACCTTCAGTCGCGATCCGCAGACTTTGTGCGGCAGTTACGCCCTGGCGGCCGGGGAGAGTTATTGCGTGCCCAAAGCCACGCTGCTGGCCGGTGCCGCGCGGCATTGCGGCATTGCGGCGCGGATCGGCCTGGCGGATGTGCGCAATCATTTGTCGACGCCGCGCCTGCTCGAGCTGCTCAAGAGCGACATGTTCGCCATGCACGGCTACACCGAGTTCTACCTGCAGGGTCGCTGGGTCAAGGCGACCCCGGCGTTCAACCAGAAACTCTGCGAGTTGTTCAATGTGGCGCCGCTGGAATTCGATGGCATCAATGACAGTGTTTTCCATCCGTTCAACCGCGACGGCGAGAAACTGATGGAGTACCTCGTCGATCACGGCCAGTTTGCCGATGTGCCTGAGGCATTCTTTTTCGAGCACCTGGAAAAGTGTTATCCGCATCTGTTCGGCGAACAACTGTCGCCGTTGCTGGGTGACATGCAGAGCGATTTGAGTCGAACCTGATCCGGCGTATGCTGCCTGCGCATTCATCAATCGAGAGGCGGTCATGCTGAAGATCTGGGGTCGGAAAAATTCATCGAATGTCAGAAAGCCGTTGTGGGCCGCCGAAGAGTTGGGGCTGGCGTATGAAGCCATCGATGCGGGCGGCGCCTTTGGTGTTGTCGATACGCCCGAGTATCGCGCCATGAACCCCAACGGCCGTGTGCCGGTGATTGAGGACGATGGTTTTGTGTTGTGGGAATCGAACGCCATCGTGCGTTATCTGATGGCCAGGCATGCGGCCGACACCGCGTGGTATCCAACCGATCTGCGAGCGCGGGCCACTGCTGACAAGTGGATGGACTGGACCACCTCCAGTTTCGCCGGGCCGTTTCGCACCGTGTTCTGGGGCGTATTGCGCACTCCCGCAGAGCAGCAGGATTGGTCTGCCATCAAGGCGGCGATCACCGAATGCGAAGGCTTGCTGGCAATGGCCGATCAGGCGCTGGCGAACAAACCATACCTGTCCGGCGATGAAATCGGCATGGGCGATATTCCCCTCGGCAGTTTCATTTATGCCTGGTTCGAGATGCCGATCGAGCGCGCGCCGCTGCCCCATCTTCAGGCCTGGTACGCCCGTTTGAAGCAGCGTCCGGCCTATCAGAAAGCGGTCATGACTGCGTTGACTTAATACTTACTATCGACACGCTTGACTGTACTTGTGCGGCGGGGACAAGCAACATTGCGGCGGTGCACTGTGGTTGTGTTGTTCGCCGCTCGCCCTTATTTATCCTTTTCTTCCCTTCTTGGTGCGTAATCCGATATGAGTTCCGCTCTGTCCATCCGGCAGCTAACCAAAACCTACGGCAACGGTTTCCAGGCCTTGAGTGGTATCGATCTGGATGTCGCCGAAGGTGACTTTTTCGCTCTGCTCGGCCCCAACGGTGCCGGCAAATCCACGACCATCGGCATTCTTTCGACCCTGGTGAACAAGACCAGTGGCACGGTGAATATCTTCGGTCATGACCTGGACAAGAACCCTGCGCAACTCAAGCGCTGCATTGGCGTCGTGCCCCAGGAATTCAACTTCAACCAGTTCGAAAAGACCTTCGACATCGTCGTGACCCAGGCCGGTTACTACGGCATCCCGTCGAAAGTCGCCAAGGAACGCGCTGAGCAGTACTTGACCCAGCTCGGCCTGTGGGACAAGCGCGACGTGCCATCACGTTCACTGTCGGGTGGCATGAAGCGTCGTCTGATGATTGCCCGCGCGCTGGTTCACGAACCACGTCTGTTGATCCTCGACGAACCGACTGCCGGCGTCGACATCGAACTGCGTCGTTCGATGTGGACCTTCCTCACCGAACTGAACCAGAAAGGCATCACCATCATCCTCACCACGCACTACCTGGAAGAGGCTGAACAGCTGTGCCGCAACATCGGCATCATCGACCACGGCACCATCGTTGAGAACACCAGCATGAAGCAGTTGCTCGGCCAGTTGCACGTCGAGACCTTCCTGCTGGATCTGAAGAACAGCCTCAGTGCGCCACCGCAGTTGCTCGGTTATCCATCACGGCTGCTTGACGGCCATACGCTGGAAGTCCAGGTGGACAAGTCGATGGGGATCACTGCGCTGTTCACCCAGCTTGCCCAGCAAAATATTGAAGTGTTGAGCCTGCGAAATAAAACCAATCGCCTTGAGGAGTTGTTCGTGTCCCTGGTGGAGAAAAATCTGTCGAAGGTGGCGGTATGAGTTCCGAGCTGCAACCCAACCTCGTCGCCCTCAACACCATCGTTTACCGCGAAATCCGGCGCTTCACCCGGATCTGGCCGCAGACCCTGCTGCCACCGGCCATCACCATGGTTCTGTATTTCGTGATCTTCGGTAACCTGATCGGCCGGCAAATCGGCGACATGGGCGGCTTCACCTACATGGAGTACATCGTGCCGGGGCTGATCATGATGTCGGTGATCACCAACTCCTACGGCAACGTGGTGTCGAGTTTCTTCGGCAGCAAGTTCCAGCGTTCCATCGAAGAACTGATGGTTTCACCGGTCTCGCCACACACGATTCTGATCGGCTACGTCCTGGGCGGCGTGTTGCGCGGGTTGATGGTCGGGATCATCGTGACCTTGTTGTCGCTGTTCTTCACCCATCTGCAAGTGCATCACCTGGGCGTGACCATCCTGGTGGTGGTGCTGACGGCGACGATTTTCTCGCTGCTGGGCTTCATCAACGCCGTGTTTGCGCGCAACTTCGATGACATTTCGATCATCCCGACGTTCGTGCTGACGCCGTTGACCTATCTGGGCGGGGTGTTTTATTCGATTACGCTGTTGCCGCCGTTCTGGCAGACCGTGTCGTTGGCCAACCCTGTTCTGCACATGGTCAACGCCTTCCGCTACGGCATTCTTGGGGTTTCGGATATCCGGATCAGCGTGGCGATTGCCTTCATGGTGGTGGCGACGGTGATTTTGTATTTTGGGTGTGCGCGGTTGTTGGTGAGTGGGCGGGGGATGCGGACCTGAGGATGTTTTTCTTGGGGATTTTGGGTGTATATCCGTTTCTGCGGTAACGGCCACTTATGGTTTCGCCCTTACGGCGAGTCACTTTTTTACAAGCGCCAAAAAAAGTAACCAAAAAACGCTCGCCCCTTACGTACGGCCCCTCGCTGGGGCTCGGGGTACCTTCGCTCCGGCATTCATCCGGGGGCATCGCCTCCGGTCTGCTTCGCGACGACCTCCTCTCGATGTGTGCGGCTGCGCCGCACGGCGCTACGCGCCCACCCCCGGATAAACGCCTCCACTCAGCCTGCCGATGGGGCGGGTGAAACAAGAGGGCCGAGGCGGCCTACCGGCCGGCCTGTTTGTCTGGATTGTACGCATTTCAAGTGGGAGCTGGCTTGTCGGGTCGCCGCATCGCAGCGATGACGGCCTGACAGCCGACCAATCTCTACCTGATACCCCCCATCCCATTGTAGGAGCGAGCCTGCTCGCGAAAAACGTCCAGACACCGCGACCATCCAGCCAAGGCGCGTTATCGTTGACGACCATCGCGAGCAGGCTCGCTCCTGCATGGGAACGGCTATATCCGCAAAATCATGGCTGATTGTCTGGCCCCATCGCTGCGATGCGGCGACCCGACAAGCCAGCTCCCACAAGGGGCGCGGTGCCGTATGGGAATGCATTCGACCTCAGCGAGGTCGGCTCGAATGCTGTATCGGTATGTACACGACCCACCTGAAAGACACCCCATTACATCCGACTCTGCTTGCGCCGCCTCCACTGCCGCGCGACCCACCAGCGCCAATACAGCATCACCAGGCAATAAGCCAACGCTCCCAACACCACCCCCGTCACCACCGACCCCAGCAAAAACGGCTGCCACAACGTCGACAGCTCGCCGCTGATCCATTCCCAGGTCAGCTCATCCGGCAGATGCCGCGCGGGAACATCCAGCAACCACGCGCCGGTCTGATAGGTACAAAAGAACACTGCCGGCATGGTGATCGGATTGGTCAGCCAGACCAGGCTTACTGCAATCGGCATATTGCCGCGCACCACGATGGCAAGGGTCGCGGCCAGCAGCATCTGCAACGGAATCGGCAGAAAAGCCGCAAACAAGCCAACCGCCATGGCCCGTGCGACGGAGTGGCGATTGAGGTGCCAGAGGTTCGGGTCATGCAGCAGCGTGCCGAGAAAGCGTAAGGATTTATGTTCCCTGATGCTGGTCGGGTCTGGCATGTAACGTTTGAATAATCGCCGGGGCATAGGGATTCTCGGTCGGTCAAGGCGGCAAGTATGTCTCGATTCCATGAAGCGCCCATTCAGACTTTGTGACAATTGATAACGACGAGCGTGCCGCCAGACGACTATGCCTAAGGTCGGGACTCTCAAGGACGGGCTTATGCGCACAGGGATGATGGCGCTGGCGTTGGGTCTGCTGGCCTTGCGTTTTTTACCGGCATTGCCGCCGGTCGGGTTGTGGCTGTTGATGCCGGTTGTGGGTTTGATGTTGCTGCCGTTCAGAACTTATCCGGTGGCGTTTTTTCTGTTCGGTTTGAGTTGGGGTTGCGCGCAGGCCCATTGGGCATTGGATGACCGCTTGACGCCGGATCTGGACGGTGAAACCCGATGGGTCGAAGGGCGGGTGACGGGATTGCCCGAGAACGGCGAGGCGGTTGTTCGATTTGAATTGGCGCAGGCAACGTCGCGACACGCAGACGTGCCGTCGCTCATGCGCCTGGCCTGGTACGACGGCCCGCCGGTGAAAAGTGGCGAGCGCTGGCGATTGGCGGTCAAGTTGAAGCGTCCTGCCGGCTTGCTCAATCCGCATGCCTTCGATTACGAAGCTTGGCTGTTGGCGCAGCGCATTGGTGCGACGGGTACGGTCAAGGATGGCGCGCGACTGGTTGAGGCGCGATGGGCCTGGCGTGACGGCATCCGCCAAAGATTGCTGGCGGTGGATGCACAGGGTCGAACGGGGGCACTGGCGGCGTTGGTGCTGGGCGATGGTGCCGGGCTCAGCCGCGAAGACTGGCAAGTGTTGCAAGACACCGGCACCGTGCACTTGCTGGTGATTTCCGGTCAGCACATTGGATTGCTGGCGGGCGTGGTGTACTTGCTGATCGCCGGTCTGGCCCGCTATGGACTCTGGCCAACTCGCCTCCCTTGGCTGCCCTGGGCTTGCGGCCTGGCATTCATCGCCGCGCTGGTTTACGGATTGTTGGCCGGGTTTGAAGTCCCGGTTCGCCGTGCCTGTCTGATGATCGGTCTGGTGTTGTTGTGGCGTCTGCGTTTTCGTCACCTGGGTGCCTGGTGGCCGTTATTGCTGGCGCTCAATGGCGTATTGCTGCTAGACCCGCTGGCCAGTCTGCAACCGGGATTCTGGCTGTCCTTCGCCGCAGTCGCGGTTTTGATTTTTACCTTTGGCGGTCGTCTCGGCCCCTGGCGTTGGTGGCAAACATGGACCCGCGCCCAATGGCTGATCGCGATTGGCCTGCTGCCGTTGCTGTTGGTGCTGGGATTGCCGATCAGTGTCAGCGGACCATTGGTCAATTTGCTGGCAGTGCCATGGATCAGTCTGCTGGTATTGCCTCCTGCATTGCTCGGCACCCTGTTATTGCCGTTGCCTCACGTAGGTGAAGGCCTGTTGTGGCTCGCGGGCGGTTTGATCGATTTTTTGTTCAAGGGGTTGGCATTGGTCGCTGGGCGGATTGCAGCGTGGGTGCCCATGGCGATTCCGTTCTGGGTAGGGTGCGTGGGGGCCATGGGCGCCTTACTTCTGTTGTTGCCCCAGGGCGTGCCAATGCGTCCGTTGGGGTGGCCGATGCTGCTGTTGCTGGTGTTTCCTCCACGGGCAGAGTTGCCCGAAGGAATCGCCGACATCTGGCAGCTGGACGTCGGGCAAGGCCTGGCGATCCTGGTGCGCACTCGCCATCAGGCCTTGCTGTATGACACCGGCCCGCGCTTCGGTGATTTCGATCTGGGCCAGCGGGTGGTGTTGCCTTCATTGCGCAAGCTTGGCGTAAAAGAGCTCGATTTGATGCTGATCAGCCACGCCGACGCCGATCATGCCGGCGGCGCCCTGGCGGTCGCCAAGGGGTTGGCTGTGAAGCGTGTCATCAGTGGCGATCCGCTGGCACTGCCTGCCGAGTTGCAAGCCCAGGCCTGTGAAACCGACCGGCAATGGATCTGGGACGGGGTGAAGTTCCGGCTCTGGCAATGGTCATCAGCCGGTGACAGCAATCAAAAGTCCTGTGTTTTGCAGATCGAAGCCAATGGCGAGCGCTTGTTGTTGACCGGTGATATCGATGCCGCCGCCGAGCGATCGCTGCTCGACAGTCCATTGGCCGTACCGACCGACTGGTTGCAGGCTCCGCATCATGGCAGCCGCAGTTCGTCGTCCATGGCGTTGCTCAATGGCTTGCAGCCTAAAGCGGTGCTGATTTCTCGTGGGCACGGCAATTCATTCGGCCATCCGCACCCAACCGTCGTGGCGCGCTATCTCAAGCGTGGCATTGCGATCCATGACAGTGCGCATGAAGGTGCCATTCATCTGCAACTGGGGCGGTTTGAATCTCCCCGCTCGATGCGTCTGGAGCGGCGGTTCTGGCGCGTCCCGCCAGTATCGGTTCAATAACCGAGCGTTACTAAAGCCCGACCGGATGCGACATCACGGTCTTCGGTGCGTCCACCCCCTATGTTAGAGTGGCGCACTTTTTCGAGGGGACTGACACTGTGTGGGAATTGGTCAAATCCGGCGGCTGGATGATGCTGCCGATCATCCTGAGTTCCATCGCGGCCATGGCAATCGTTGCCGAGCGTCTGTGGACCCTGCGGGCCAGCCGCGTGACGCCGGAGCATTTGCTCGGTCAGGTCTGGGTCTGGATCAAGGACAAGAAACTCAACAAGGACAGGCTCAAGGAACTGCGCGCCAACTCGCCGTTGGGTGAAATCCTGGCCGCGGGCCTTGCCAACTCCAAGCATGGTCGCGAGATCATGAAAGAGTGCATCGAAGAAGCTGCCGCACGGGTCATCCACGATCTGGAGCGCTACATCAACGCGCTCGGCACAATTGCCGCCATGGCGCCGCTGCTGGGCTTGCTCGGTACGGTGTTGGGCATGATCGATATTTTCAGCGCATTCACCGGCAATGGCATGACCACCAACGCGTCGGTGCTGGCCGGTGGTATCTCCAAGGCCCTGATCACCACGGCTGCCGGTTTGATGGTCGGTATCCCGGCAGTGTTCTTCCATCGATTCCTGCAACGCCGGATCGATGAGCTGGTGGTGGGGATGGAGCAGGAAGCGATCAAACTGGTCGAAGTGGTGCAGGGCGACCGCGACGTGGATCTGGCTGAGGGCAAAGCGTGAAATTCCGCCGCAAACCGCGGGAAACAGTGGACATCAACCTCGCGTCGCTGATCGATGTGGTGTTTATCCTGCTGCTGTTTTTCGTTGTGACCACCACATTCACCCGTGAAACCCAGCTGCGCGTCGATCTTCCCGAAGCGGTCAGTGGATCGCCCGCCGAAGACCAGAACAAGCCGCTGGATATCGCCATCAGTGCCGACGGCGTGTTCTCGGTCAACAACCAGGTGCTGCCCAAAAGTGATCTGGCCAGCCTGATGGACGCATTGCAGAAGGAGTCCAACGGCGATACCAGCCGGCCGCTGTCGATCAGTGCCGATGGTAAGTCCCAGCATCAGTCCGTCGTCACCGCGATGGACGCCGCTGGCAAACTTGGCTTCAGCCACTTGCGCATGACCACAGTCGAGGCGGCGCCGCCCGCGCCCTGATGGCCATGTCCGATCGCCTGTTAGCCGCATGGTACCGAGGCCATCCCGCGCTGAAGCTGTTGCAGCCACTGGAGTGGTTGTATCGGCGTGTGGTCGATAAAAAGCGCAAACGCTTTTTGGCGGGCGAGGGGGAAATCTATCAGCCACCGGTGCCGCTGATCGTGGTGGGCAACATTACAGTCGGTGGCACCGGCAAGACGCCGTTGATTTTGTGGATGATCGATCACTGCCAGCGCAGCGGTTTGCGGGTCGGTGTGGTCAGTCGTGGCTACGGCGCCAAACCGCCACAGTTGCCATGGCGAGTCGAAGCGCAGCACAGCGCGGAAATTGCCGGTGACGAACCGCTGTTGATCGTCCAGCGCACCGGCGTGCCGCTGATGATCGACCCGAACCGCAGCAACGCCGTCAAAGCCTTGCTGGCGAGTGAACCGCTGGATTTGATCCTGTCCGATGATGGCATGCAGCATTACCGAATGGCCCGGGATCTGGAGCTGGTGTTGATCGACGCCGCCCGTGGCCTGGGTAATCGGCGTTGTTTGCCGGCCGGGCCTTTGCGCGAACCGGCCGAGCGCCTGCAAAGTGTGGACGCGGTGCTCTACAACGGCGCCACCGCCGATCGTGAGGATGGGTTTGCTTTTCAATTGCAACCCACTGCGCTGGTCAATCTGCGAAGCGGCGAACGACGTCACCTCGATCACTTTCCCTCGGGCCAGGCATTGCACGCGGTGGCCGGGATCGGCAATCCGCAGCGTTTCTTCAAGACCCTCGAAACGCTACACTGGCAACCAGTCCCGCACGCGTTCGCCGACCATGCCGAATACAGCCTGCAGGCCTTGAATTTCACCCCGTCATTGCCGTTGGTGATGACCGAAAAGGACGCGGTGAAGTGCCGTGCCTTCGCCGCTGCCGACTGGTGGTACCTGGCGGTCGATGCTGTGCCGACGCCGGCCTTCGTGGCCTGGTTCGATACGCAATTGATGCGCCTGTTGCCGGCTCGTCTCTTGCCTTAAATCCGTTTTTATCCAGGGAATGCTCATGGACACCAAATTGCTCGACATCCTCGCTTGCCCGGTCTGCAAAGGCCCGCTCAAGCTCAGCGCCGACAAGACCGAGCTGATCAGCAAGGGCGCTGGTCTCGCGTACCCGATTCGCGATGGCATTCCGGTGATGCTCGAAACCGAAGCCCGCACCCTGACCACCGACGAGCGTCTGGATAAATGACCACAGCCTTTACCGTTGTCATTCCATCGCGCTACGCCTCCACCCGTTTGCCCGGCAAACCGCTGCTGTTGATCGCCGGCAAGCCGATGATCCAGCACGTCTGGGAACAGGCAAGCAAAAGCAGCGCCCAGCGTGTGGTGGTTGCCACTGATGACGCGCGCATCGTCGAGGCCTGCGAGGGCTTTGGTGCCGAAGTGGTGCTGACCCGTGAAGACCACAACTCCGGTACCGATCGCCTGGCGGAAGTCGCGGCGAAACTGGGCCTTGCTCCTGACGCTATCGTAGTCAATGTCCAGGGTGATGAGCCGTTGATCCCGGCGAGCGTGATCGATCAAGTCGCCGCCAATCTGGCTCTGCACACCGAAGCGCGCATGGCCACCCTGGCCGAACCGATCGAAGACGTGGAAACCCTGTTCAATCCCAACGTGGTGAAAGTGGTCAGCGACCTCAATGGCCTGGCGCTGACCTTCAGTCGTGCCACGCTGCCATGGGCACGGGACGCGTTCGCCCAGAGCCGCGAGCAATTGCCGGAAGGCGTGCCGTATCGTCGCCATATCGGCATCTACGCCTACCGCGCCGGTTTCCTGAATGACTTCGTCAGCTGGGGGCCATGCTGGCTGGAAAACACCGAGTGCCTGGAACAGTTGCGGGCCCTGTGGCACGGCGTGCGCATTCACGTCGCCGATGCGCTGATCGCGCCACCTCCGGGCGTCGATACTGTTGAAGACCTTGAGCGCGTTCGTCGCCTGCTGGAGGCCTGATGCGGGTTCTGTTTGTCTGCCTGGGCAACATCTGCCGTTCACCCACGGCTGAAGGCGTGTTGCGCCACAAACTGCGTGAGGCGGGGCTGGCCGGTCAGGTCGAAGTCGCCTCCGCCGGCACCGGTGACTGGCACGTCGGCAGGGCGCCGGACAAGCGCAGCCAGGCGGCGGCGAAGCTGCGTGGCTACGATCTGTCAGCCCAACGCGCCCAGCAAGTGACCAAAGCTGATTTCGCCACCTACGACCTGATCCTGGCGATGGACAACAGCAATCTGCTCCACCTCAAGGCTTTGCAACCGGCAAAGGGCAAGGCTGAGCTGGATTTGTTCCTGCGCCGCTATCAGGTGGAAATCGACGAAGTCCCGGACCCGTATTACGACGGCGACCAAGGCTTTGAGCAGGTGCTGGATCTGATCGAGCGCGCCAGTGATTTGCTGGTGATCGAGCTGAAGGGACGGTTATGAGTTTGCAGGTTCGGTCGCAGGTTTCGCTCAAGCCGTTCAACAGCTTTGGCGTGGATGTCCAGGCCCGGTTGTTTGCCCAGGCCCATAGTGACGCCGATGTACGGGAGGCCTTGGCCTACGGGCTGGAGCATCAGGTGCCGGTGCTGGTAATCGGTGGTGGCAGCAATTTGCTGCTGACGGCGGATATCCAGTCATTGGTGCTGCGCATGGCCACCCGCGGGATTCGTGTGGTGAGCGACGATGGCAACAACGTGGTGATTGAGGCCGAGGCCGGTGAGCCTTGGCATCCGTTTGTGCAGCACACGTTGGCACAGGGCTTGTCAGGCCTGGAAAACCTCAGCCTGATTCCCGGCACCGTCGGTGCAGCACCCATGCAGAACATCGGCGCTTACGGGGTCGAGATCAAGGACGTATTCGCCGGTCTGACCGCGCTTGATCGCCAGAGTGGCGAACTGCGCGACTTCAGCCTGCAAGAGTGCAACTTCGCCTACCGCGACAGTTTGTTCAAACAGCAACCGGGGCGCTGGCTGATTTTGCGCGTTCGCTTTGCCCTCAACCGTGTCGCGCCATTGCATCTGGAATACGGCCCGGTGCGTCAGCGCCTGACCGAGCAAGGCATCGAACACCCGACCGCCAGCGATGTCAGCCAGGCCATTTGCAGCATTCGCAACGAAAAACTGCCGGACCCGGCGGTACTGGGCAATGCCGGCAGTTTCTTCAAGAATCCGTTGGTGCCAGCGGCGCTTGTCGCGCAGCTCAAAATCCAATACCCGGATCTGGTGGCCTATGCGCAACCCGACGGGCAGATGAAAATCGCCGCCGGTTGGCTGATCGAGCGGGCAGGCTGGAAAGGTTTCCGTGATGCCGACGCGGGCGTGCATAAATTGCAGGCGCTGGTGCTGGTCAACTACGGCAGCGCCACGGGTTTGCAATTGCTCGACCTGGCGCAGCGTATTCAGAAAGACATTTCAGAACGTTTTCATGTCGAACTGGAAATGGAGCCGAACCGTTATTGAAGCTAAGCTTTCAGGACTGATTCCCAAGCCCTGCACAATGACCATTGTGCAGGGCTTTTTTGTTAATGCTGGGTTAACTTAGTCAGCTAACGATGCAAACGATTTGTTCTACCAAAGGCCCGGTGCAGACGCTGCCGTTTGCGCAAGAGAGCCGATTTAGCCTGAGCCGATCTGCGTTCCGAACCAAGATCCAACGGCAGATTGCTCGACCCCATAACTCAAGAAATATGCGGGCGTGCCCATGATTACCCTGAAACTCAACGGTCAAGACCATCAACTCGACGTCACCGAGGACATGCCGCTGCTCTGGGCTATCCGCGACGTGGTGGGCTATAACGGCACCAAATTCGGCTGCGGCATGGGCCTGTGCGGCGCGTGCACCATTCATATCGGAGGTGCGCCGGCGCGTAGTTGCATCACGCCGATCGGCTCGGTGGTCGGACAGAACGTCACCACCATCGACAACCTGCATGCCGACCCGGTAGGTAAAGTGGTGCAACAAGCCTGGCTCGATACGGCGGTGGCCCAATGCGGTTACTGCCAGGGTGGACAAATCATGTCCGCCACGGCCCTGCTCAAGACCAACCCGAACCCCAGCGACGAACAGATCGAAGAGGCGATGGTCGGCAATATCTGCCGCTGCGGCACTTATAACCGCATCAAGACTGCCATCCGCCAGGCATCCACCCACCTGAAGGAGGCCAAGGCATGAGCCAGTTACCAATGGATTTCGCCCTGAGCAACCTCAGTCGCCGTGGTTTTCTCAAGGGCGTGGGCGCTGCGGGTGCCCTGGTGGTTGCCGCAAGCTGGGGCTGGCAAGACGCGTTTGCCGAAGAAGTGAAGAAATTCGGCGCCGACGGCATGCCCAATGGTTGGGTGGATGACCCCAAGGTGTACGTCAGCATCGCCGCCGATGGCACGGTAACCGTTGTTTGCAACCGTTCGGAAATGGGCCAGGGCGTGCGCACCAGTCTGACCATGGTGGTTGCCGATGAACTGGAAGCTGATTGGGCGCGAGTCAAAGTGCGGCAGGCGCCGGGTGACGAAGTGCGCTTCGGCAACCAGGACACCGACGGTTCGCGCAGCATGCGCCACTGGTACGAGCCGATGCGCCGCTGTGGCGCCGCCGCGCGGACCATGCTGGAGCAGGCCGCTGCCGATCAGTGGAAAGTGCCGGTCGGCGAATGCCATGCGCAGCTGCACAAAGTCATCCACAAGCCGTCCGGCCGTGAACTGGAGTATGGCGCGCTGGCCGCAGCCGCCGGTGCCTTGGCCGTTCCGCCGCGGGACAGCCTGAAGCTCAAGCAACCGTCGGAATTTCGCTACATCGGCAAGGAAGGCAGCAAGGCCATCGACGGTGACGACATTGTCAACGGCCGGGCAGTGTATGGCGCCGATGTGCATTTCGACGGCATGTTGTACGCCACCATTGCCCGGCCTGCGGTCTACGGTGGCAAGGTCAAAAGCTTCGATGCCACTGCGGCGATGAAAGTCCCGGGCGTGGTCAAGGTGCTGCAGATCGAAAGTCGTCCGCTGCCATCGGAGTTCCAACCATTGGGCGGAATCGCCGTGGTGGCGAACAATACCTGGGCGGCGATCAAGGGCCGCGAAGCGCTGAAAATCGAGTGGGATGACGGCGCCAATGCCAGCTACGATTCGATCGCCTACCGCAAGGAACTCGAAGCCGCCTCCCTCAAGCCAGGCAAAGTCGTCCGCAATACCGGCAACATCGACGAAGCCATGAGCAGCGCCGACAGCACGCTGGAGGCCTCCTACTATCTGCCGCACCTGTCGCAATCGCCAATGGAGCCGATGGTCGCCATCGCTCGCTACAAGGATGGCGCCTGTGAAGCGTGGGGGCCAAGTCAGGCGCCACAGGTCACCCGCGAACGGATCGGCGAGCGTCTGGGTCTGCCGTTCGATAACGTCACGTTCAACGTGACCTTGCTTGGCGGCGGTTTCGGTCGCAAGTCCAAACCCGACTTCATCATCGAAGCGGCCATTCTCGCCAAAGAGTTTCCCGGCAAGGCTGTGCGTGTGCAATGGACCCGTGAAGACGATATCCATTGTTCCTACTTCCACACCGTCTCGGCCGAATACCTCAAGGCCAGCCTGAACAAGGACGGCCTGCCATCCGGTTGGCTGCACCGGACGGTTGCGCCGAGCATTACCGCATTGTTCGCGCCGGGCATGAATCACGAGGCGGCTTTCGAGTTGGGCATGGGCTTCACCAACATGGCCTACGCCATCCCGAATGTGCGCCTGGAAAACCCCGAAGCCACCGTGCACACCCGCGTGGGCTGGTATCGCTCGGTGTCGAACATCCCGCATGGTTTCGCGATCCAGAGCTTTATCGACGAACTGGCGCACAAGGCCGGGCAAGACCCGCTCAAGTACCAGATCAAGTTGCTTGGACCGGACCGGCAGATCGATCCGCGCACCCTGAGTGAGGAATGGAACTACGGCGAATCGCCCGAGCGCTATCCGATCGATACCGGGCGACTGCGTACCGTGCTGGAAACCGCTGCCAAAGCCGCGGGTTGGGGCCGCGAGTTGCCGAAGGGCCGGGGCCTGGGGCTGGCGGTACATTACAGCTTCGTCACCTACGTGGCGGCGGTGATCGAGGTCGAAGTCAAAGACGATGGCACGTTGCTCGTGCACAAGGCTGACATCGCCGTGGATTGTGGGCCGCAGATCAACCCCGAGCGGATTCGCGCGCAGTTTGAAGGCGCTTGCGTGATGGGGCTGGGCAATGCGGTGCTGGGCGAGATCAGCTTCAAGGATGGCAAGGTCCAGCAGGATAACTTCCACATGTACGAAGTGGCGCGCATGTCGCTGGCACCGAAGGAAGTCGCTGTGCATCTGGTCACACCACCAGGCACCGTACCCTTGGGCGGTGTGGGTGAGCCGGGTGTGCCGCCGATTGCCCCGGCGCTGTGTAACGCGATCTTCGCCGCCACCGGCAAACGCATTCGCGACCTGCCGGTTCGCTATCAACTGCAAGACTGGCGCAAGGCGCAAGCCTGATGGACAGCGTCGATCTGAACGTCCTGCGCAGCGTGCTGGAGTGGCGCCGCGCCGGAAAGCGAGTGGTGTTGTACAGCGTGGTCCAGACCTGGGGCACCGCGCCCCGGGCGCCGGGTGCGATGCTTGCGTTGCGCGAGGACGGTGTCGTGATCGGCTCAGTGTCCGGCGGTTGCGTCGAAGATGACCTGATTGCACGGTTGCATGACGGTCGAATACCCTCCGACGGGCCGCCGGTGCAGTTGATTACCTATGGCGTCACCCGCGAGGAGGCCGCACGTTTCGGTTTGCCCTGCGGCGGCACGTTGCGTTTGACCGAAGAGCGGGTCGGCGATGTGGATTGGGTGGCCGAGTTGCTGACGCGCTGCGAGGATCATCAAATCGTCGCGCGTTCGCTGGATATCGAATCGGGCAAAGTGCTTTTGCAAGCGGCCGACAAATCGGACGTGCTGACGTTTGATGGAAAGACGCTGCGGGCCATTTATGGTCCGCGCTGGCGCCTGCTACTGATCGGCGCGGGACAATTGTCCCGATATGTCGCCGAAATGGCACGACTGCTGGATTTCGAAGTGCTGATCTGCGATCCGCGCACTGAATTCGTCTACGGTTGGGAGGAACAGCACGGGCGCTTCGTCTCGGGCATGCCCGACGACGCAGTACTCAGCATCCAGACCGACGAGCGCACAGCGATTGTTGCGCTGACGCACGACCCGCGGCTGGACGACATGGCGCTACTCACCGCCCTGGATTCCAAAGCATTCTATGTTGGCGCATTGGGCTCGCGGATCAACAGCCACAAGCGCCGGGAAAACCTCGCGCAGCTGGGTTTGTCGCAACAGTCCATCGAACGGCTACATGGCCCGATCGGCCTGCACATTGGCAGCCACAGCCCGGCGGAAATCGCGTTGTCGCTGATGGCCGAGATTGTGGCGATCAAGAACGGTGTTGAGTTGAAACAGAAAAAACCGTTGCGGGAGGGCGTATGAACGAGCCCATCGGAGTCATCGTTCTGGCGGCGGGGCAGGGCAGTCGGTTCCGGCAGGTGGCGGGTGAGGAAAAAGACAAGTTGCTGGCGGACTGTAAAGGGCGGGATGGCGCTGTCCGTTCGGTGATCGAGCAGGTGCTGGTGAATCTGCCGGCCACGTTGGACCAACGTGTGCTGGTCACCACGACGGATCGCCCGCAGGTGATTCGGATGGCCAAGGCTTATGGCTGCGAGATCGTGCTGGTCGAATCCACGGGAATGGGTGACAGCATCGCCGCTGGCGTGGCGGCTTGTGCGCAGCTCGGTGGGTGGTTGATGGTGTTGGGGGATATGCCGTTCATCCAGCCTTCGAGCATTGAACACGTTGCGGCGCAGGTGGCTGACGACTGTATCAGTGTGCCGGTGCAGGACGGCGAATATGGCCATCCGGTGGGTTTTGGCCGCAGTTTTGGTTCAGGGTTGATGGCGCTGTCAGGTGATCGCGGGGCCAAGCCGCTGTTTGCACAGGGGCGCGTGGTTGAAGTCGCGGTGGATGATCCAGGTGTGTTGTGGGACGTGGACGTGCCGGAAAAGTTGATCTTTTAAGCTTTAATCAAACAATAAAAAGCCCCGCCTGGGTTCACCAGGCGGGGCTTTTTACTGACCGATGGAATCAGACGAGTGGTTTAGGCTCGTGTTCCTTTTCCTCGGCTTGTTCGTGTTGCTCTACCGCTTCCTGTACGGAGCGCGGTGCTTCCTCGATCACCGACTCAACCTGCTCGGCGGCGACTTCGGCAGCCGGGGCAGGTGCTGCCTCGACCACTTCGGCAGCAACCGGTGCCGCGACAGCAGCTTCAGTCTGAGCAGCAGCGGCAGCCAGTTCGGCTTCCTTCTGCAGGCGCTCTTCTTCACGCTTGCGACGACGCACTTCACGCGGGTCGTTCGGCGCACGGCCGCTTGGCGTCAGGGCGCTGACCGGAGCCGCTTCAACGACAGGTGCTGGCGCTTCGGCGACGACCGGTGCTTCTACAACCGGGGCTGGCTCGGCAGCGGCAACGACCGGTTCGGAAACCGACGCTGCAGGCACTTCAGCTTCGGCAGCCGGTGCTGGAGTTTCGGCAACGGCTGGCTCGGCGACCCAGTTGAACGCAGTTTGCTCTTCGCGGACTTCACGAACGGTTTCAGTCACGGTTTCAACAACCGGTTCTGCAACCACCGCAGGCGCTTCGGCAACCGCGGCTGGTTCAGCAGGCGCTTCAACCACAGGTTGTGCTTCTGGTGCCTGGGCCACTTCGATTTCCGGCGAAGCGGTTACTTCTACCGGCGTGGTCGCTTCAACGACTGGCGCTTCAACTGGAGCAGTCTCCAGGGTGGCGGCAGTGGCGCGTTCGGCTTGCTCGTGAGCTTGTGCTTCGGCCGGAGCGCTGATCACGCTGCTGGCAACGGCTGCGGTAACAGCCAGGCCGGCGGCCAGATCGGCAGTGCTTGGCGCTTCAGCGTTGTCGCCAGCTTCGGACTCTTCCGAACCTTCGATCACGTTGCCGTTGGCATCACGCTGACGCTCGCGACGGTTGCTGCGGCGACGCTGACCACGGGAGCGGCGGCGTGGACGATCGCCTTCGGCGCCTTCCTGACCATCTTCCTGCAGTTGCTCTTCGTTGGTTGGCAGTTCTTCTTCGGCTACAGCGGCAGCGGCTTGCTCGGCACGCGGCTGACGTTCTTCACGCGGTGGGCGTGGAGCGCGTTCTTCGCGTGGCTGGCGGGCCGGACGTTCTTCCACGCTCGCAGCAGCGGCCGGGGCAGCATCCAGTGGCTCACGCAGTTCACGTACGCGTTCTTCACGCTCGCCACGTGGCTTGCGATCTTCACGTGGAGCGCGTGGTGCACGTTCTTCACGCGGAGCGCGTGGAGCGCGTTCTTCACGGGCTACGGCTGGAGTCTCTTCCCGGGCTTCGCGTGGTTGACGCTCTTCGCGTGGTTCACGTGGTGCGCGTTCTTCACGCGGTGCACGTTCCTCGCGCGGCTTGCGTTCTTCATCGCGGCGACCGTTACGGTTGCGGCTCTGTTGGCGACCGTTGCGACGCTCTTCGTTGCGAGCAGGACGCTCGGTAGCCGGCTTCTCGACCACAACGGGAGCCACTGGCTCTTCCTTGGTGGCGAACAGGCTGACCAGCGACTTCACCAGGCCCTTGAACAGGCTTGGCTCTGGCGCGGCGGCAGGGGCGGCAACAGGTGCTGCGACCACTTCGGTCGGAACCGGAGCATTGGCGCGGGCCGGTGCGGTCTTGACCGCGGCTTCCTGGCGAACCAGGGTGCGGGTGGCGGCAGCTGGCTGGACTTCTTCGACTTCGGCAGCGGCTGCAGCGATTTCGTAGCTGGACTGGTTGGTCGCGGCTTCCGGGCTGTCATCACGCAGGCGCTGCACTTCGAAGTGCGGCGTTTCGAGATGATCGTTCGGCAGGATGACGATGCGGGCACGGGTGCGCAGTTCGATCTTGGTGATCGAGTTGCGTTTTTCGTTGAGCAGGAACGCGGCCACCGGGATCGGCACTTGTGCGCGAACTTCGGCGGTGCGGTCTTTCAGGGCTTCTTCTTCGATCAGGCGCAGGATCGCCAGGGACAGCGATTCAACGTCACGGATGATGCCGGTGCCGTTGCAACGCGGGCAGACGATGCCGCTGCTTTCGCCCAGGGATGGACGCAGGCGCTGACGGGACATTTCCAGCAAACCGAAGCGCGAGATGCGACCGACTTGCACGCGAGCGCGGTCGGCTTCCAGGCATTCGCGGACTTTCTCTTCCACGGCGCGCTGGTTCTTGGCAGGGGTCATGTCGATGAAGTCGATGACGATCAGGCCGCCGATGTCGCGCAGGCGCAACTGACGGGCGATTTCTTCGGCGGCTTCGAGGTTGGTCTGCAGGGCGGTTTCTTCGATGTCGCTGCCTTTGGTGGCGCGCGCCGAGTTGATGTCGATGGACACCAGGGCTTCGGTCGGATCGATGACGATGGAGCCGCCGGAAGGCAGTTCGACAACGCGCTGGAAGGCGGTTTCGATCTGGCTTTCGATCTGGAAGCGGTTGAACAGCGGAACGCTGTCTTCGTACAGCTTGATCTTGCTGGCGTACTGCGGCATCACCTGGCGGATGAAGGTCAGGGCTTCGTCCTGGGCTTCAACGCTGTCGATCAGCACTTCGCCGATGTCCTGGCGCAGGTAATCGCGGATGGCGCGGATGATCACGTTGCTTTCCTGGTAGATCAGGAACGGCGCGGCGCGGTCCAGCGAGGCTTCCTTGATGGCGGTCCACAGTTGCAGCAGGTAATCGAGGTCCCACTGCATTTCTTCGCTGCTGCGGCCCAGGCCGGCAGTGCGCACGATCAGGCCCATGTCGGCCGGTGCAACCAGGCCGTTCAGCGCTTCACGCAGTTCGTTGCGCTCTTCGCCTTCGATGCGACGGGAGATGCCGCCGGCACGCGGGTTGTTCGGCATCAGCACCAGGTAACGACCGGCCAGGCTGATGAAGGTGGTCAGGGCGGCGCCCTTGTTGCCACGTTCTTCTTTTTCGACCTGAACGATGACTTCCTGGCCTTCGCTCAGGACGTCCTTGATATTGACGCGACCTTCCGGGGCTTTCTTGAAGTATTCGCGGGAGATTTCTTTGAGGGGCAGGAAGCCGTGGCGCTCGGAGCCGAAATCGACAAAGGCAGCCTCAAGGCTTGGTTCGATGCGAGTAATCCGGCCTTTATAGATGTTGGCCTTCTTCTGCTCGCGTGCACCGGATTCGATGTCCAGGTCGTAGAGGCGTTGGCCATCTACCAGTGCAACACGCAACTCTTCAGGTTGAGTTGCGTTAATCAGCATTCTTTTCATGTAGTACCGTCGGTTTCCGGGCTGCCGGAAACGGCGTTCGGCACACACGACTTCTCACGGTCGGTGTCAGGTGCGTCGGGAGTGGTTGGCCATTCCCGTGTCCAGCGATGTCCGGCCAATGTGGGCCTGCATCGCGACGTACGCGTCCTGCTTGCTGTGGCTACTTAAGCACTCAGTCAGGAGGAGGAATCAACCGGCGGCTGTGGACGAGATGAAGCGTCTTGATAAAGCCTATTGCTACACAGTCCAGCGGTTGTGCATCTCCACCCTACACGTATCCCTGATAATTCGGGTGCTGCCGCGCGCAGAATCCGCAGCGGGTTGGCATTTACCGTGAGCTCCGAAAGGGGAGGTCACGCATCATGGCTAATTTAGGCAATGTTTCCGAAGCGTTCGCTCGGGGTCATTCGCAGCTGACTGCACTTTGTGAACTGGCCGTGAATATGGCGCGCAAAACGAGTCAAAACTCTGCTTTGCGGCGTGATTCAGGCCTCATGTCACCTGCGCTCGTTACACCTGCAAACTCCACCGTTACGTAGCGAAAGCCCCGTAGGACGGCCTCGCGTCCTGGTGAATTGCGTTGGTCAGGGTCGGTTTTTGACCGTTGGTCCGCTGTCCAGGCCGCTTTTGGCGGCGTTCGCGACTATAGCAGCAATGATTAAGTGCTTCAATTCCATAAAAAATTGTTATCATCCGCGCCATGACGACTACTGCCCCTTCGACCCCAGGCGTACAACTGCTTGAGGTCTCGCCGGAATATGCCGGCCAACGTATTGATAACTTCCTTCTCGCTCGGCTCAAAGGCGTGCCCAAGACCTTGATTTATCGCATTTTGCGCAAAGGCGAAGTGCGGGTGAACAAAGGTCGGATCAAGCCCGAATACAAGCTGCAGGCGGGCGATATCGTGCGCGTGCCGCCGGTTCGCGTGCCTGAGCGCGACGAACCCGTGCCGCTGGCACAAGGCCTGCTGCAGCGACTCGAGGCCTCGATTGTCTACGAAGACAAGGCGCTGCTCGTGATCAACAAGCCTTGCGGCATCGCGGTTCACGGCGGCAGTGGCTTGAATTACGGGGTGATCGAAGCCTTTCGTCAGTTGCGTCCCGATTGCAAGGAGCTGGAACTGGTTCACCGTCTGGACCGCGACACTTCCGGCCTGCTGATGATCGCCAAGAAGCGCAGCATGTTGCGTCACTTGCATACGGCACTGCGCGGCGATGGCGTCGACAAGCGCTACATGGCGCTGGTTCGCGGTAACTGGGCGTCCTCGATCAAGCAGGTCCGGGCTTCGCTCGGCAAGAGTAACCTGCGCTCCGGCGAGCGAATGGTCGAGGTGGACGAGGAAGAGGGCAAAGAGTCCGTGACCGTGTTCAAGGTCCTGCGTCGCTTTGGCGACTTTGCCACCCTGATCGAAGCCAAGCCTATTACCGGCCGTACCCACCAGATCCGCGTCCATACCTTGCACGCCGGGCACTGTATTGCCGGCGACAGCAAGTACGGTGATGACGATTTCAGCAAGGAAATCCGTGATCTGGGCGGCAAGCGCCTGTTCCTGCACGCCTACATGCTGACCGTGCCGTTGCCCGATGGCGGTGAACTCAAGTTGCAGGCGCCGGTCGACGAAATGTGGACCAAGACTGTGGAGCGATTGAGTGCGCCCATCTGACTACAAGCTGCTGATATTCGATTGGGATGGCACCCTGGCTGATTCCATTGGTCGGATTGTCGAAGCGATGCATGTGGCGTCCGAGCGATCCGGTTTTCAATTGCGCGATGATCTCGCCGTCAAGGGCATCATCGGGCTGGGGTTGCCGGAGGCGATCCGCACGCTGTATCCGGACATCAGCGATAGCGAGCTGATCGCCTTTCGCGAGCATTATGCCGACCACTACATCGCCTCGGAGGCGGTGCCTTCTCCGTTGTTCGAGGGGGTGGTTGAATCGATGCAGGCGTTTCGCGCCGAGGGATATCACCTGGCAGTCGCAACGGGCAAGGCTCGGCGTGGGTTGGATCGGGTGTTGAATGCGCACGGTTGGGCTGACTATTTCGATATCACTCGTGCCGCCGACGAAACCGCCAGCAAGCCTCACCCACTGATGCTTGAGCAGATTCTTGCGCATTGCGAGGTTCGCCCGGAACAGGCGCTGATGGTCGGCGACTCATCCTTCGATTTGCAGATGGCGCGCAACGCCGGCATGGATTCGGTCGCGGTCAGCTATGGCGCCCAATCGATCGAGTCGTTGAAACTGTTCGAGCCTCGCTTGGCCATCGATCACTTTTCAGAATTGCATGCCTGGCTGAGTCAGCGGGCTTAATACGTTTTTGCTGGGGTAGATGTCATGACCGACGAATGGAAAGCACCCGCCAAGGCGAGCGCAGAGAGCGGTGACGAGAAGAGCTGGAAGCTGTTGGAAAAAACCTTGCTGGCGGGCGTTCAGGAGCAGCGCCGTTCCCGGCGTTGGGGGATTTTCTTCAAGCTGTTGACCTTTGTATACCTGTTTGGCGCGCTGTTGTTGTTCTCGCCGCTGATGGACATGGAAAAAGCCGCTACCCGCAGCGGCAACTACACCGCGCTGATCGACATCAATGGCATGATCGCCGACAAGGAGCCGGCCAGCGCCGACAATATCGTTGGCAGTCTGCGTGCGGCCTTTGAGGACAAGAAGGTCAAAGGTGTCATCCTGCGCATCAACAGCCCGGGTGGCAGTCCTGTGCAGTCAGGCTACGTCTATGACGAGATCCGTCGTTTGCGCGGTCTGCACCCTGATACCAAGCTCTACGCAGTGATTTCCGATCTGGGTGCTTCCGGTGCCTACTACATCGCCAGTGCTGCCGATCAGATCTACGCCGACAAGGCGAGTCTGGTGGGTTCCATCGGTGTGACGGCGGCCGGGTACGGTTTCGTCGGCACCATGGAAAAGCTGGGTGTCGAGCGTCGCACCTACACCTCGGGCGAGCACAAGTCCTTTCTTGATCCGTTCCAGCCGCAAAAGCCGGAAGAAACAGCGTTCTGGCAAGGCGTGCTCGACACCACGCACAAGCAGTTCATCAACAGCGTCAAGCAGGGTCGGGGCGATCGCCTGAAGGACAAAGAGCATCCGGAGCTGTTTTCCGGTCTCGTATGGTCTGGCGAGCAGGCTTTGCCGCTGGGGCTGGTGGATGGCCTGGGCAATGCCAGTTCGGTTGCGCGTGATGTGATCGGGGAAAAAGAACTGGTCGACTTCACCGTTCAGGAATCGCCATTCGACCGCTTCTCGAAAAAGCTTGGTGCCAGCGTGGCTGAGCATTTGGCGATGTGGATGGGGTTCAGCGGTCCGTCGTTGCGCTGATTTCGACACAATCAAGAAAACCGGCCCCACATTTGCGTAATGCTGTTCACTTGAGGGTGAACATTGTACCCGTGGCGAGGGAGCTTGCTCCCGCAGGGGCGCGAAGCGGCCCCAAAAGCGATCCGACAAGCTCCCTCGCCACAGGATGCCTCAGGGGATTTGCACGCCCTCGGCCAGCAGCATGTCGATCAGGCGGATCAGCGGCAGGCCGACAAGGCTGGTGGCGTCGGTGCCTTCGGTGCTTTGAAACAGGCTCACACCCAGGCCTTCGGCCTTGAAGCTGCCAGCGCAATCGTAGGGCTGCTCGGCGTGCAGGTAGCGTTCGATGCGCGCTGCCTCGAGTGTGCGCATGTGTACGGTGAACGGCACGCAGTCGACCTGGCAGTGGCCGGTCTCGCTGTTGAGCAGCGCCAGTCCAGTCAGGAAGGTCACGCTGGCACCGCTTGAGGCCAGCAGCTGTTCGCGGGCCTTTTCGAAGGTGTGAGGTTTGCCGATGATCCTGTCGCCGAGTACGGCGACCTGGTCGGAACCGATGATCAGATGAGCGGCATGGCTGTGCGCCAGTGCGCGGGCTTTGTGCTCGGCGAGACGTTTTACCAGATCAATGGCAGGCTCGCCGGGGCGATGGCTTTCATCAATGTCCGGAGAGCTGCAAGTGAACGGCAGCCGCAGGCGGGCCAGCAAATCCCGGCGATAGACCGAGCTGGAAGCAAGTAATAAAGGCAGCATGCGCAACTCCAAATGGCAGGTGCGAATTCTAGCGAGGCTTCCAAGTGACGGACAGGGCTGAATTTCCTTTGACATGGGCGGGTGCATCCCTATAATGCTGCGCCTATGTTGAATGACCCGATTCCACCTCACGTTGACCCGCGCAAATTGGCTGACCGTGGCACCACCCTTCAAGGTGAAATGCTGCTGGCCGATTTGGAGAGACTCTGCGACCCGCTTTCCGACAATGTCGGTACGGTGCAGGCTAAATTCGTTTTTGAACGAGATGAACGTAAATCTGTGGTAATTCACAGCTTTATCGACACTGAAGTCAAAATGGTTTGCCAGCGTTGTCTTGAGCTGGTCACCCTGCCGATCCATAGCGAATGCAGTTATGCTGTGGTGAAGGAGGGTGCGAATACCCAGTCGTTGCCGAAAGGTTATGACGTGCTGGAACTGGGCGAAGATCCATTGGATCTGCAGTCACTGATCGAGGAGGAGCTTCTGCTCGCCTTGCCCATTGTGCCTGCTCATCATCCGGAAGAATGCCAGCAGCCGGCGGGAGCAGATGAGCCCGAACCGAGCGAGGACGAGGTAACGCGGTCCAACCCGTTCAGTGTATTGGCGCAGTTAAAGCGTGACCCAAACGTTTAGGAGTTAATCAATTATGGCTGTTCAGCAGAACAAAAAATCCCGCTCTGCCCGTGACATGCGCCGTTCGCACGACGCTCTCGAGGCTAGCACCCTGTCTGTAGAAAAAACCACCGGTGAAGTTCACCTGCGTCACCACGTATCGCCAGAAGGCGTATACCGTGGCCGTAAAGTGATCGACAAGGGCGCTGACGAGTAATCACTTGTCCGCTCAAGTCATCGCGATTGACGCAATGGGCGGGGACTTCGGTCCCCGCAGCATTGTCCAGGCCAGCCTTGCTTGCCTGTCTGCTACACCCTCGCTACACCTGACCCTCGTCGGTCAACCCTCCCTTCTTGAAGAACTGATCGCTGGCCATTCGGCTGTGGATCGCGCGCGCCTGTCGATTGCTCCGGCGTCCGAAGTCATCACCATGGACGAGAAACCTGCCCAGGCCCTGCGTGGCAAGCCCGATTCGTCGATGCGCGTGGCGCTTGAGTTATTGCGCGACGGCAAGGTTCAGGCGTGTGTCAGTGCTGGCAATACCGGCGCGTTGATGGCGTTGTCGCGGTTTGTGCTCAAGACGTTGCCGGGTATCGATCGCCCGGCCATGGTGGCGGCGATTCCGACGCAGAAAGGTTACTGCCAGTTGCTCGACCTGGGGGCCAATGTCGATTGCAGTGCCGAACATCTGCTGCAATTTGCAGTGATGGGCTCGGTCGCGGCAGAAACCTTGGGTATTGTTCGTCCACGGGTGGCCTTGCTGAACATCGGCACCGAGGACATCAAGGGCAATCAGCAGGTCAAGCTGGCTGCAACCTTGTTGCAAAGTGCCCGTGGTATCAACTACATCGGCTTCGTCGAAGGTGACGGCTTGTACCGTGGCGAGGCGGACGTGGTGGTGTGCGACGGGTTTGTCGGCAATATCCTGCTCAAGTCCAGCGAGGGGCTGGCGACCATGATCGCCGGGCGAATCGAAGCGTTGTTCAAGAAAAGCCTGCCTTCGCGCATGGTGGGGGCGTTGGCGCTGCCGCTGATGAAGCGACTGCAGGCTGACCTGGCGCCGGCACGACATAACGGTGCGAGCTTTCTCGGCTTGCAGGGTATTGTCGTAAAAAGCCACGGTTCCGCCGGGGTGCAGGGTTTTCAGAGTGCTATTTCCCGTGCCTTGATCGAAATTCAGGAAAATCTGCCAGAACGCATTCACGGTCGTCTGGAGGATTTGTTGCTTTAGGCGTTTTCGTCGGACAATGCTTAAATGTGACCGCTCAGTTCAATTGGCCATCCAACTGTCAGTTTCTTGCGTCCCCGATGGCGGGACGTCAATTCTCCGACGACAAGATCATTAGGGGCTTGTTACATGTCTGCTTCCCTCGCATTCGTCTTTCCGGGACAAGGTTCGCAGTCCCTCGGCATGCTGGCCGAGTTGGGCGCGCAACATCCGGTTGTCCTCGAAACATTCAAAGAAGCCTCCGATGCTCTGGGTTACGACCTGTGGGCACTGACCCAGCAAGGGCCGGAAGAGCAACTCAATCAAACCGATAAAACCCAACCGGCGATCCTGACCGCTTCGATCGCCCTGTGGCGCTTGTGGCTGGCAGAAGGCGGCGCGCGCCCGGCTTATGTTGCCGGTCACAGCCTGGGTGAATACAGCGCACTGGTTGCCGCTGGCAGCCTGAGCCTCGGCGACGCGGTGAAGCTGGTCGAGCGTCGTGGTCAGTTGATGCAGGAAGCCGTTCCGGCCGGGCAGGGCGGCATGGCCGCGATCCTTGGTCTGGACGACGCCGATGTGCTGGCAGCCTGCGCCGAAGCGGCGCAAGGTGAAGTGGTCAGCGCGGTCAACTTCAACTCCCCTGGCCAGGTGGTGATCGCCGGTGCCAAGGCTGCGGTCGAGCGTGCCATCGAAGGTTGCAAGGCGCGTGGTGCCAAGCGTGCCATGCCGTTGCCGGTCAGCGTGCCGTCGCACTGCGAGCTGATGCGTCCGGCTGCTGAGCGTTTTGCCGAGTCGATCGCAGCGATCGACTGGCAGGCTCCGCAAATTCCGCTGGTGCAGAACGTCAGTGCCGATGTGCCTGCCGATCTGGAAACCCTCAAGCGCGATCTGCTTGAACAGCTTTACAAGCCTGTACGCTGGGTCGAGTCGGTCCAGGCGCTGGCAGCCAAGGGTGCGACCAATCTGGTCGAGTGCGGTCCTGGCAAGGTGCTCGCCGGCCTGAACAAACGCTGCGCCGAAGGCGTATCGACTTCCAACCTCAATACCCCAGACGCTTTCGCTGCCGCCCGTGCAGCGTTGGCCTGAATCAGGAGAAACTTGCATGAGTCTGCAAGGTAAAGTTGCACTGGTCACCGGTGCAAGCCGTGGCATCGGCCAGGCCATCGCCCTGGAACTGGGTCGTCAGGGCGCCATCGTTGTTGGCACCGCGACCACCGCTTCGGGTGCCGAGCGTATTGCCGCCACTTTGAAGGAAAACGGTATCCAGGGCACCGGCATTGAGCTCAATGTCACCAGCGACGAGTCCGTGGCGGCTGTCCTGGCGAGCATTCAGGAGCAGTTCGGTGCGCCGGCGATTCTGGTCAACAATGCCGGTATCACCCGCGATAACCTGATGATGCGCATGAAAGACGACGAGTGGCATGACGTTGTCGATACCAACCTGAACAGTCTGTTCCGCCTGTCCAAGGGCGTTTTGCGCGGTATGACCAAAGCCCGTTGGGGACGAATTATCAGTATTGGCTCGGTTGTGGGTGCCATGGGCAACGCAGGCCAAGTAAACTACGCTGCCGCCAAGGCCGGTCTGGAAGGTTTCAGCCGTGCACTGGCGCGTGAAGTCGGTTCGCGTTCGATTACGGTAAACTCGGTGACTCCAGGGTTCATTGATACCGATATGACCCGCGAACTGCCCGAGGCACAGCGTGAAGCCTTGCAGACGCAAATTCCGCTGGGTCGTCTGGGACAAGCTCAAGAGATCGCGTCTGTGGTCGCTTTTCTTGCCTCCGACGGTGCGGCTTACGTTACTGGGGCTACAATCCCGGTGAACGGCGGGATGTACATGAGTTAAATGTGACGGATTGCTTCAAAAAAATGTCATACGAGCTGTCTAAAATCCGTTATAAAGCTGCAATCTATTTATAGGCAGAGGGTCACCGGGTTTGAGGAGTGAAGCTTTCAGTTGAAAAACTGAAAAGTCTTTCTATACACTTACCCACTGGCCAGCTGCCTGAATTTGTCCATTAGGAGTGAAAACAAGGTATGAGCACCATCGAAGAGCGCGTCAAGAAAATCGTTGCCGAGCAACTGGGCGTTAAAGAAGAAGAAGTGGTCAACACTGCTTCCTTCGTTGAAGACCTGGGTGCTGACTCCCTTGACACCGTTGAGCTGGTGATGGCTCTGGAAGAGGAATTCGAGACCGAAATCCCTGACGAAGAAGCTGAGAAGATCACTACTGTACAAGCTGCAATCGACTACGTTACTAGCCATCAGGCGTAATAGTTTGTAATCGTTGCTTGCTGTCATGGAAAAACCGCACTGCCATCATGGCGTGCGGTTTTTTCTTTAGGCCTGATGCAAAGTCGTCATTTGAAAAAAGGAGAGTGCTGTGTCGCGTAGACGCGTCGTAGTCACCGGTATGGGTATGTTGTCGCCACTGGGCACGGATGTGCCGAGCAGTTGGCAGGGCATTCTGGCTGGCCGCAGTGGCATTGGTCTGATCGAACACACCGACCTTTCTGCCTATTCCACCCGTTTTGGCGGCTCGGTAAAGGGCTTCAATGTCGAGGAATACCTGTCGCTCAAGGAAGCACGCAAGCTCGACCTGTTCATTCAGTACGGTCTGGCCGCAGGTTTTCAGGCAGTGCGCAATGCGGGCCTGGAAGTCACCGACGCCAACCGCGAGCGCATCGGCGTGGCCATGGGTTCGGGTATTGGCGGCTTGACCAATATCGAAGAAACCAGCCGCACGCTGCACGAAACCGGCCCGCGACGGATTTCTCCGTTTTTCGTACCCGGCTCGATCATCAATATGATTTCCGGCTTCCTGTCCATCCACCTGGGTGCACAGGGGCCTAACTATGCCATCGCCACGGCGTGTACCACCGGTACGCACTGCATCGGCATGGCAGCGCGCAACATCATGTACGACGAAGCTGACGTGATGATTGCCGGTGGCGCCGAAATGGCCGCCTGCGGCCTGGGCATGGGCGGCTTTGGTGCCTCCCGCGCACTGTCGACCCGCAATGACGAGCCGACCCGCGCCAGCCGTCCATGGGACAAGGGCCGCGATGGCTTCGTATTGTCCAACGGTGCCGGTGCGCTGGTTCTGGAAGAACTGGAGCACGCCAAGGCCCGTGGCGCGACCATTTATGCCGAGCTGATCGGTTTCGGTACCAGCGGCGATGCTTACCACATGACCTCGCCACCCGCCGACGGCGCCGGTGCTGCCCGCTGCATCACCAATGCGCTGCGCGATGCCAAAATCAATGGCGACCAAGTGCAGTACATCAATGCCCACGGTACTTCGACTCCTGCCGGCGACCTCGCGGAAGTCAATGCGATCAAGTCGGTGTTCGGCGAGCACGCCTACAACCTGGCGGTCAGTTCTACCAAGTCGATGACCGGTCACCTGCTCGGTGCGGCCGGCGCGGTTGAAGCGATCTTCAGCGTGCTGGCGATCAACAGCCAGGTGGCACCACCGACCATCAACCTGGATGAGCCGGATGAAGGCTGCGATCTCGATTTCGTACCGCACACGGCGCGCAACATGGATATCGATGTGGTTCTGTCCAACTCCTTCGGTTTTGGCGGCACCAACGGCTCGCTGGTGTTCCGCCGGTTCGCAGGTTGATGGAAAGCTGGGTCGACGGTCAGCCGGCTGACACGCTGTCGCTGAAAGATCGCGGCCTGGCTTACGGCGATGGTTTGTTCGAGACCATCGCCGTGCGCAATGGTTTCCCGGTGATGCTGGATCGCCATGTATTGCGGTTGACCAGAGGGTGTCAGCGGCTGGCAATCAACCTCGATCATGGCACCATGGTTACAGAGCTGCTCAACTACGCTGCAAAGCTCGACGAAGGCGTTCTCAAGCTGATCATCACCCGTGGTGACAGTTTGCGCGGATATGCCTTTGACCCCTCTGTTCAAGCCCGCCGCATCTTGCTGGGTAATCCTCCGGCGACGTATCCAGCCGCGCATGCCGAGCAAGGCATCCGCTTGTTTCCCTGTACTACACGCCTTTCAGATCAGCCCCTGCTTGCCGGACTCAAACACTTGAATCGGTTGGAACAGGTGCTCGCCCGTTCCGAATGGCAAGATAGCGACCATGCCGAGGGCTTGATGCTCGACCGGGCTGGCCGCGTCATCGAGGGAGTGTTCAGCAACCTGTTCATGGTATGCGATGACGTGCTGATCACCGCCGATCTGAACCGCTGCGGCGTGGAAGGGGTGATGCGTGCCGAATTATTGTTTCAAGCCGAGTCACTGGGCATTCCCACGCAAATCACCGATATCACGCTGGATCAGCTGCAATCGGCAGATGAAGTCTTTGTCTGCAACAGCGTTTATGGCGTGTGGCCAGTGCATGCCTGTGGCGCACTGAGCTGGCCGGTTGGGCCGCTCACCCGTAAACTTCAAACCATTGCCCGTGCGCTACTGGATGTTTGATACGTGAGACGTAAATTCTTGCTGCTGCTGGAAACCGGACTGGTTCTGGCGGGGCTGATGTTGGGTGCTTCTGCCTGGAAAATTCATTCGGCGCTGGTTCAGCCGCTGAACATTACTCAGGAAGAATTGCTGGAGGTGCCCAAAGGCACCACACCGAACCGCACCTTTTTGCGAATGGAAGCCGACGGCATCATCAAGGATGCGTTCTGGTTGCGCGTTTACTGGCGCTTCAACCTGCCCAAGCAGCCTTTGCACAGCGGCGAATACCGCATGACGCCCGGCATGACTGTCGAAGGTCTGATCGACCTGTGGAAGCGCGGTGAAATGGTGCAATACAGCCTGACGCTGGTCGAAGGCTGGAATTTCCATCAAGTCCGTGCGGCGCTGGCCAAAGAGGAAAAGATCGAGCAAACCCTTGACGGTCTGAGCGACAGCCAGGTCATGGACAAGCTTGGTCATACCGGGGTTTTCCCGGAAGGACGGTTCTTCCCCGACACCTATCGTTTCGTGCGGGGCATGACCGACGTCGAGCTGCTGAAGACGGCCTACGACCGTCTCGATGAAGTGTTGGCGAAGGAGTGGAATCAGCGTGCCTCCGATTTGCCCTACAGCGGTCCGTATCAAGCCCTGATCATGGCCTCGCTGGTGGAGAAGGAAACCGGCGTGCCACAGGAGCGCGGGCAGATTGCCGGCGTGTTCGTGCGGCGCATGGCGATGGGCATGCTGTTGCAGACTGATCCGACGGTCATTTATGGCCTGGGCGATCGATACAACGGCAAGCTGACACGCGCCCATCTGAAGGAAGCGACGCCTTACAACACCTATATGATTTCCGGCCTGCCGCCGACTCCGATAGCCATGGTTGGCCGTGAAGCGATCCACGCGGCGCTGAATCCGGTGGAGGGCAGCAGCCTCTATTTCGTTGCTCGCGGTGATGGCAGCCATGTGTTTTCCGATGACCTGGATGCCCACAACAATGCCGTGCGAGAGTATCAGCTCAAGCGTCGCGCCGATTACCGTTCCAGCCCCGCACCGGTGACTGCGCCCGAATCGCCGGAAAATGCGATTGAGGAACCTCAAACCGAAGAGCCTCAGGCTGAGCCGGACCAGGCGCCGATCCCGGCTGCATCTCCCGACACTACTCCCGAGGCTTTGCCGCAAGTGCCGCCACAAGAACCTGCACCTACGCCCGCACCGGATGCAGCCGCGCCGCAAAACCCGCAATGATTCTGACTAAGGACCGCCTGTGACTGGCTTGTTTATTACGCTGGAAGGCCCGGAAGGCGCCGGCAAGAGCACCAATCGTGAATACCTGGCCGAGCGTCTGCGCGCAGCCGGTATCGAGGTCGTGCTGACCCGTGAGCCGGGAGGTACACCATTGGCCGAGCGCATTCGTGAAGTGCTGCTGGCCCCGGTCGATGAGGTGATGAATCCGGACACCGAACTGCTACTGGTATTTGCAGCGCGTGCCCAGCATCTGGCCGAGGTGATTCGCCCGGCGCTGGCCCGTGGTGCGGTGGTCTTGTGTGATCGTTTCACGGATTCGACTTATGCCTATCAGGGTGGTGGCCGCGGCTTGTCACTGGAGCGAATCGCCGCGCTGGAAACCTTTGTCCAGGGTGATCTGCGCCCCGACCTGACGCTGATCTTCGATCTGCCGGTGGAAGTCGGTCTGGCCCGCGCCAGTGCACGCGGACGTCTGGATCGTTTTGAGCTGGAGGGCCGGGCCTTTTTCGATGCCGTGCGCAATGCCTTCCTCACGCGCGCAGCTGCGGAGCCGGCACGTTATGTCCTGGTCGACGCCGCGCAATCGCTGGCGCAGGTTCAGCTGGCTCTGGACGCCTTGCTCCCACGTCTGCTGGAGTTGACCCGTGGCTGAAGCCTATCCGTGGCAGGACAGTCTGTGGCAACAACTGGCCGGTCGTGCTCAGCACGCGCATGCCTATTTGTTGCACGGCCCGGCCGGGATCGGCAAGCGGGCGTTGGCCGAGCGTTTGATGGCCAGCCTGTTGTGCCAGCGTCCAACTGCTCAGGACGCCTGTGGAGAATGCAAATCCTGCCTGTTGCTCAAGGCAGGCAGTCATCCGGACAACTACATCCTGGAGCCGGAAGAAGCCGACAAGGCGATCAAGGTCGATCAGGTTCGCGACCTGGTCAGTTTCGTGGTGCAGACCGCGCAGTTGGGCGGACGCAAAGTGGTGCTGATCGAGCCGGTCGAGTCGATGAACATCAACGCGGCCAATGCCTTGCTCAAAAGCCTTGAAGAACCTTCAGGCGACACGGTGCTGCTGTTGGTCAGTCACCAGCCCAGCCGTCTGCTGCCGACCATCAAGAGTCGCTGCGTGCAGCAGGCCTGTCCGCTGCCAAGCGAAGCCATGAGCCAGGCCTGGCTGGCCAAGGCCTTGCCCGATTGTTCGGAAGACGAACGGGTTGAATTGCTGACGTTGGCTGCCGGCTCTCCTCTGGCCGCCGTCAACCTGCAGGCCCAGGGCGTTCGCGAGCAGCGTGCGCAAGTGGTCGAAGGGGTAAAGAAATTGCTCAAGCAGCAGCAATCGCCGACGCAACTGGCCGAGGGTTGGAATGCGATCCCGCTATTGTTGCTCTTCGATTGGTTCTGCGACTGGTCGAGTCTGATCCTGCGCTATCAGTTGACCCAGGATGAAGAAGGCTTGGGGCTGACCGACATGCGCAAGGTGATTCAGTACCTGGCTCAGAAATCGGCGCAAGACAAAGTCCTGAATATCCAGGACTGGATTCTCGCCCAGCGCCAGAAGGTGTTGAGCAAGGCCAACCTCAATCGGGTCTTGCTGCTGGAGGCCCTGCTGGTGCAATGGGCATCCTTGCCTACCCAGAGGTGACGGTCTGCGCCTAGACTCTGTGCATCAGCAGTGGAGGTCAGCATGAACGAATCTGTCAGCCCGGGGCCACGCAACGGCATTTTGTCGCTCACCATCAAGGACAAATCCGTGCTTTACGCGGCCTACATGCCGTTCATCAAGAACGGTGGCCTGTTTATCCCGACCAACAAGAGCTACAAGTTGGGCGATGAGGTATTCATGCTGCTGCATCTTATGGATGAGCCGGAAAAAATCCCGGTGGCCGGAAAGGTCGCCTGGGTCACGCCCAAAGGCGCGCAGGGTAACCGTGCCGCCGGTGTCGGCGTACAGTTCGGCGACGGTGACGACACCGCTCGCAGTCGAATCGAAACCCATCTGGCCGGAGCACTGAAGTCCGACCGTCCCACTCATACGATGTAAGTTGCAGCCATTTTTATGCTCGTAGATTCCCATTGCCACCTTGATCGACTTGACCTTGCCGCCCACGACGGTTCCCTCGATGCCGCACTGGATGCGGCACGTCAGCGCGGGGTAGGGCACTTTCTGTGTATCGGCGTCAGCGTCGACAACGCTGCCGAGGTCAAAGCCCTGGCCGAGAAATACGACGACGTGGACTGCTCGGTCGGCGTGCATCCGCTGGATGTGCAGCCCGGCGCCGCACCCGCGCTGGACTGGCTGTTGCAGGAACTCAATCACCCACGCGTAGTGGCGATCGGGGAAACCGGTCTGGATTATCACTACGAGCCCGAGGCAGCCGAGTTACAGCAGCAATCGTTCAGGCTGCACCTGCAAGCGGCAAAGCAGACTGGCAAGCCAGTGATCATTCATACCCGTGGTGCGCGCGCCGACACCTTGAACCTGCTGCGCGAAGCGGCGTTGCCTCAGGCAGGCGTGCTGCACTGTTTCACCGAAGATTGGGACATGGCGAAAGCCGCGCTGGACATGGGGTATTACATTTCCCTGTCGGGGATAGTCACGTTCCGCAACGCGGACGCATTACGTGATGTGGCGAGCAAGGTGCCGGCGGACCGCTTGCTGGTGGAAACCGATTCGCCGTACCTGGCACCGATTCCTCATCGCGGCAAACCGAACCTGCCGCAGTACGTGCGAGAGGTTGCGGAATTTCTGGCAATGTTGCGCGGCGAGTCCTACGAGCGATTTGCTGAACAGACCACCGAAAACTTCCAGCGATTGTTTCCCCTGGCGCATGTCAGGGCAGCGTCGTAACGCCAGAAACAAATCGCAGCCTGGGGCCGCGCCCACGGGGCTTTGGTCGTTAAATCGCAGGCAAAAAAAACCCGGGTTCTGGGGGGTGAATCCGGGTTAAGACCATTAGGAGTAAAACAATGGTACGCGGTCCGTTGGTACCAATATCGGCGTGACACTTGGGGGAGATGTCCCGCCGACAGTTCAAGTATTGATCAGTATTGCGCCCAGTCCAGTTTGAGAACCGGGGTTTTTAAACAAATTTGGAATACGGGCGCTTCGGAAGAGTTCTCATCAACCTTGCGGCGTGCGCAAAATGACCAGAAAACACAGATATGGTCGGATGATCCGTGCATTTTGGCGCAAGTTAGGCATAATACGCGGCTTCGAATTTTGACCCCTACAGACCTTTTCTTATGCATAAAGAACCTCGTAAGGTCCGTGAGTTTCGTCGCCGCGAGCAAGAAATTCTCGATACCGCGCTCAAGCTGTTCCTCGAACAAGGTGAAGACAGTGTCACCGTCGAGATGATTGCTGATGCCGTCGGTATCGGCAAAGGCACGATCTACAAGCACTTCAAATCCAAGGCCGAGATTTATCTGCGCCTGATGCTCGATTACGAGCGCGATTTGAACGAATTGCTGCATTCCGCCGACGTCGACAAGGACAAGGAAGCCCTGTCCCGCGCCTATTTCGAATTCCGCATGCGCGATCCGCAACGTTATCGCTTGTTCGATCGCCTGGAAGAAAAGGTGGTCAAGGGCAACCAGGTCCCGGAGATGATCGAGGAGCTGCACAAGATCCGTGCCTCGAACTTCGAACGCCTGACCCTGTTGATCAAGGGCCGGATCAGCGAAGGCAAGCTCGAAGACGTGCCGCCGTACTTCCATTACTGCGCGTCCTGGGCGTTGGTGCACGGCGCGGTAGCGCTGTATCACTCGCCGTTCTGGAGTAATGTGCTGGAAGATCAGGAAGGGTTCTTCCAGTTCCTGATGGACATCGGTGTGCGCATGGGCAACAAGCGCAAGCGCGACACCGACACCCCGAGCAGCTGAGCCATTCAGCAGCCTTATTGCCCCATGATTTCGCTACATGAGGCAGTACCGCAGGAATATACTCAGGCATAGGACTTGCTAAAACTTGATTTGTGAGTCAAGTTTTAGCAATCCGAATATCCTTTTGCCGGAGTGGCCATGATCGTTGACCGTCAAGGCAGGCGTTTTCGCAATTTGCGAGTCAGCCTGACATCAGCCTGCAATTACGCCTGTACCTACTGCGTGCCCAATGGCAAGCGGTTGGTGGCTGCGCAGGATGAACTGTCGGCAGAGGCCATGGCGCGTGGTGTGGCCTATCTGATCGAAGCGGCCGGCATCGAGCGTTTGCGCATCACCGGTGGCGAACCGCTGGTCAGCCCCAAACTCGAAACCTTCATGAATGCGGTCGGGCAGATGGGCCTGCAAGACATCAGCCTGACCACCAATGGTCAGTTGCTGGCGAAGAAACTGCCGCTGTTGGTGGATGCAGGTATTCGGCGCATCAACGTTTCCCTCGATACCCTCGACGCCAGCGCCTTCCGCAGCATTGCCCGTGGCGGCGACCTGGCTACCGTGCTCGACGGCATGGATCAGGCACGCAAGGCCGGCATGAAGATCAAGGTGAACATGGTGCCGCTGCGCGGGCAGAACCTCGATCAGGTGATGCCGTTGCTCGATTATTGCCTGGAGCGGGGTTATGAGTTGCGCTTCATCGAGTTGATGCGCATGGGCCACCTGGCCAGTGACTCCAATGGCTTTCTGCAACAGTTCGTCAGCCTGCAGCAATTGCTGAGTCTGATCGGCGAGCGTTATGAATATTTGCAGGCCGATGCGCCGGTGGATGCGACGGCGGTGCGCTACGAGATTCCCGGGCTTGGGCATTTCGGCGTGATCGCCAATGAAAGCGTGCCGTTCTGTCGGACTTGTTCGCGCTTGCGTCTTTCCTCCACGGGATGGCTGCATGGCTGCCTGTCGTCGAGCAATCGCCACTATGTCGGCGATCTGCTGGACAAGCCGCGCCATCAGGCGTTGCCGGCCTTGCAGCGATTGCTGGTGAAAGCTCTTGGGGACAAGCAGGAGGTGGCGTTCTCAGGTGGCGCTACCGTCATGAAGATTATCGGCGGCTGATTGACCCCTGTGGCGAGGGAGCTTGCTCCCGCTGGGGTGCGAAGCAGCCCTAAATGATCAAATACACAGTATTCCTCAGTATTTACGACTGCTGCGCAGCCGAGCGGGAGCAAGCTCCCTCGCCACATGATCAATCCGGAAATATCCGTGATCGCAAGGAATGGCGCAAAATCTGCATCCCACGGCCATTCGCCGGTTTTCCGTCACCGGCCTCTGGAGGATAGGATGCGTAGCCTGGTTTTGCTGCTGGCCGTTTTGGCGCTCGGTGGCTGCATGAACGTCAGCGATATGGCCGAAGGGACTCGCTACCATATGAGCGATGCAGGCCTGCTGGATCACAGCGACAGCCGCCGCGTGAACAACCTGCGCATTCAGCCGGACTCGTTCGTCTACATCGCTCAGGGCGCGTTCGTGCCGCCGGGCAGTGCCGTGTACCCTCGGCCAAACGTGATCGCCGAAGTCGCCTTCGACGGCTTCATCGAATACTTTCCGATGGTGCGCCGCGCGCGCGTGCCGGAAGGCCTCGATCAGGCGATGAGCGAAGCCCGTGCCCTGGGTGCGCATTATCTGCTTTACACGCGATTCGCCAAATCCGATGACCGCATCGGCAACTCCGATGAGTGGCTGGATCAGGAAGCCGTGGATCGCCTTGGCGTCGATACCGGCGTGATTCAAATCATGTTGATCGAGACCAGCACCCAGTATTTGATTGATACTGCACGTATCAAGAGTCGTGGCGGTTTGCTGACGTTCCACGACGAAAAACCCGAAGACCTGATGGGCCCGCCGCTGGAGCAATATGCTCGTGGCCTGTTGGGCCTCAGCGATCAGTAATTTCAAGGAGAACGCCATGAGTGGCCCGCAAAAAGCCAACGACCTGTTGGGGCAAATCCCCAAGACCAAAGGCTTGCCACCGGTCCACTTGTGGAATCCTGACTTCTGCGGCGATATCGATATGCGCATCGCCCGGGACGGTACCTGGTACTACCTGGGCACGCCGATTGGACGCAAGCCGATGGTCAAGCTGTTCTCCACGATCATTCGCCGCGACGGCGATGATTACTTTCTGATTACCCCGGTTGAAAAGGTCGGCATCAAAGTCGATGACGCGCCGTTTGTGGCGATTGCCGTGGACGTGGAAGGCGAGGGTGAACAGCAGGTTTTGCGCTTCACCACCAATGTCGACGAAACCACCGAAGCCGGTGCTGAACACCCGATTCGCGTGGTGATTGATCCGCACACACAAGAACCCGCGCCCTATGTGCATGTGCGCACCAATCTCGAAGCGCTGATCCATCGCAATGTGTTCTATCAATTGGTGGAACTGGCGGTGAGCCGTGAACTGGACGGGCAGCGTTGGCTGGGTGTTTGGAGTGGCGGTGAGTTCTTCCCCATTGGCCTCGAGCCCTGACGCAAAACCCTGTAGGAGCGAGCCTGCTCGCGATGAGGTCGTGACATTCAACATCCTGGTTGCTTGTTACATCGCCATCGCGAGCAGGTTCGCTCCTATTGGGGGTTGTGTGTTCAAAAAATCAAATTGACAACCAATCATATGATGATTAGCGTGGGCATCCATTGCGAACGGCTTTGAGGTGTCCATGTCCAGCAGCTTTCATGCGTCGACGGTCGATTGGCTGGGTTGCTGGATCGCGACCGGGCAGATCAAACCCGGGGAAACGCTCAAGGTCGAAGCCGATCTCGGCGAGCAGCTCGGGGTCAGCCGCACCGTTATTCGCGAAGCCATCAAGACTCTGGTTGCCAAGGGCATGCTCGAAGTCGGGCCGAAAGTCGGCACGCGGGTGTTGCCGGTGCGGCGCTGGAATCTCTTCGATCCACAAGTCGTAGGCTGGTTGTCACGCAGCGGATTGCCGGAAAACTTCGTCGATGACTTGCTCGACCTGCGTCGCACCATCGAGCCCATGGCCGTGCGCTGGGCTTGCGAGCGGGCGAATGCCGAGCAGGTTAAAGCCGTGCTGCTGGCCTACAACGCCCTGGAAAGGGCGGTGGAAAGCGGTGTCGATTACAACCGCGCGGATCAGATATTCCATGAGTGCATTCTTGCCGCCAGCCACAACCAATTCATTGAACAAATGATCCCGGCCCTCGGTGCGCTATTGGCGGTGTGTTTCGAAGTGTCCGCTGCCGACCCCGACGAACTGCGCCGCACCTTGCCCATTCATAAAGACATGGCCGATGCCATCGCCGCCCGGGATGCCGCGCGGGGCGTCTGGGCTTGCATGACCCTGATCGATAACGCCGACCTGGCGATCAAGCGCTATTACCCGCAAGTCATGGCCGATAAAAAAGCGGGCTGACAAAAAGCACCACGGATAAAAACAATAACAATGCAGGAGGTTTCATGACGTTGACCGCGGTCACCGAACACCGGGCACAGCTAGGCGAAGGCCCCTTCTGGGATGCGCCGACCCAGGCATTGTACTGGGTGGATATCGCCGGCAAGCAAGCGTTGCGGCTGATCGGCGCGAATGTGCAGATCTGGCAGATGCCGGAGCATGTTTCTGCGTTTATCCCCTGTGAAAGCGGTGATGCTCTGGTGACGTTGAGCAGCGGCGTGTACCGCCTTGATCTTGATTCCCCAGGGCTCGAGCCGCGGTTGACGCTGTTGTGCGTTGCCGATCCGCAACCGGGCAACCGCGCCAACGAAGCCCGCTGCGATGCTCAGGGTCGGCTCTGGCTTGGCACCATGCAAAACAACATCGGCGAACAGGGCGAAGACTTGCCCATCGAGCGCCGCTCGGGCGGGTTGTTCCGTATCGATAGCGATGCGCGGGTGACGCCGTTGCTGCGCGGATCAGGCATTCCCAACACACTGCTGTGGAGCGATGACGCGACCACCGTGTATTTCGGCGACAGCCTGGACGGCACGTTGTATCGGCACTTCATCCGCACCGACGGCAATCTTGAGCCCGCGCAACCCTGGTTCGGCCCTCATGCACGCGGCGGCCCGGACGGCTCGGCGATGGATGCCGAGGGATTTATCTGGAACGCCCGCTGGGACGGCAGCTGCCTGCTCAGGCTGACGCCGGACGGCAAAGTCGATCGGATAATCGAATTGCCTGTCAGCCGTCCGACCAGTTGTGTGTTCGGCGATGCCGATCTGAAAACCCTGTACATCACCAGTGCCGCGAGCCCGCTCGGTCACCCGCTGGATGGGGCAGTTTTAGCGATTCGGGTGGACGTGCCAGGAAAGCTGTGTACTCGGTTCTCGGGATAAATCCCTAAATATGGGATGCAAATATATATATTGAGATTATCTGCGAGCCGGGTTTATAGTCGGCTCCATCAGTTACACGCACTCACACTTAAAAAAACAAAACAGGTGAAGTGATGCAGCGATCCATGGCTGAACCCCTTTCCTTGCCGGCGGCGCCCACTCCGCCCAAGGGCGAGCGTCTGAAAAACAAGGTAGTGCTGCTGACCGGCGCCGCCCAGGGCATCGGCGAGGCGATTGTTGGGTCTTTTGCGTCGCAACAGGCCAAGCTGATCATCAGCGATATCCAGGCCGGGAAAGTCGAAGCAGTCGCCGCGTATTGGCGAGGCCAAGGGGCCGATGTGCTGGCGATCAAGGCCGACGTTTCGCAACAGCAAGATCTGCATGCCATGGCCAGACTGGCTGTAGAACGTCACGGTCGGATCGACGTGCTGGTCAACTGTGCCGGGGTCAACGTGTTTCGTGACCCACTGCAAATGACCGAAGAGGACTGGCGCCGCTGCTTCGCCATTGATCTCGATGGCGCCTGGTTCGGCTGCAAGGCTGTATTGCCGCAGATGATCGAGCAAGGCGTCGGCAGCATCATCAACATCGCGTCCACTCATTCTTCTCATATCATTCCGGGCTGTTTTCCCTATCCGGTGGCCAAGCACGGCTTGCTCGGCCTGACCCGCGCCCTGGGGATCGAATACGCGCCCAAAGGTATCCGGGTCAACGCCATCGCCCCGGGCTACATCGAGACTCAATTGAACGTCGACTACTGGAACGGTTTTGCCGATCCACACGCTGAGCGTCAGCGCGCTTTGGAATTGCATCCGCCCAAGCGCATCGGCCAGCCGCAAGAAGTGGCCATGACGGCTGTATTCCTGGCCAGTGATGAAGCGCCGTTCATCAACGCATCCTGCATCACCATCGATGGTGGTCGCTCGGTGATGTACCACGACTGAATGAACGGATTGAAGTGGAAAATTACGCCTGAAATCCAATCATCATACGATATGACTATTAGTAGTACGGCTACACCGCCTTATGGCTTTCAAAGAACGCTCAAGAAAAATAACAAGGAGTCAGCTTATGAATCGTCGTCATGCCATCCGAACCCTGTGCTGTGCCGCCCTGGCGGTTTCGGCGGTCAGCCTGAGCAGCACGCTGCTGGCGGCTGAAGAGGTGAAAATCGGATTTCTGGTCAAGCAAGCGGAGGAGCCCTGGTTCCAGACGGAATGGGCGTTTGCCGAAAAGGCCGGCAAGGACAAGGGCTTTACCCTGATCAAAATCGCCGTGCCGGACGGCGAGAAAACCCTGTCGGCCATCGACAGCCTGGCGGCCAACGGCGCCAAGGGTTTCGTGATCTGCCCGCCGGATGTGTCACTCGGTCCTGCAATCATGGCCAAGGCCAAGCTCAACGGCCTGAAAGTGATTGCTGTGGATGACCGCTTTGTCGATGCCAGCGGCAAGTTCATGGAAGAGGTGCCGTACCTCGGCATGGCCGCCTTTGAAGTTGGCCAGAAGCAGGGCAGCGCCATGGCCACCGAGGCGAAAAAACGCGGCTGGGAATGGAAAGACACCTACGCGGTGATCAACACCTACAACGAACTCGACACCGGCAAGAAACGCACCGACGGTTCGGTCAAGGCGCTGGAAGATGCCGGCATGCCAAAAGACCATATCCTGTTCGCCGCCCTGAAAACCCTCGACGTACCGGGCAGCATGGACGCTACCAACTCGGCGCTGGTGAAACTGCCGGGCGCGGCGAAAAACCTGATCATCGGTGGCATGAACGACAACACCGTGCTCGGCGGCGTGCGTGCCACGGAAGCCGCCGGCTTTACCGCAGCGAACGTGATCGGCATCGGCATCAATGGCACCGACGCCATCGGCGAACTGAAAAAGCCCAACAGCGGCTTCTTCGGTTCGATGCTGCCGAGCCCGCACATCGAAGGCTACAACACCGCCAGCATGATGTACGAGTGGGTCACCACCGGCAAAGAGCCGCCGAAATACACGGCGATGGACGACGTAACGCTGATCACCCGCGACAACTTCAAGCAGGAACTGGAAAAGATCGGCCTGTGGAATTGAAGGCTGGTTGATTTCATCGGCGGCCTCGGCAACGGGGCCGCCCGTTCTGTGTGAAGAGGTGGGCTATGCACGCGCAAACACAAATACAACACAATGCAGGCGGCAGCTTGCGCTTCAACGGGATCGGCAAGACCTTTCCCGGGGTGAAGGCGCTGGACAACATCAACTTCGTCGCTCATCCGGGGCAGGTTCACGCCTTGATGGGCGAGAACGGCGCCGGCAAGTCGACGCTGCTTAAAATTCTCGGCGGCGCTTACATCCCCAGCAGCGGCAATCTGCAGATCGGCGAGCAGACGATGGCATTCAAATCCACCGCCGACAGCATCGGCAGTGGCGTCGCGGTGATCCACCAGGAGCTGCACCTGGTGCCGGAAATGACCGTGGCGGAAAACCTGTTTCTCGGACATTTGCCGGCCAGTTTCGGCCTGATCAATCGCAGCACGTTGCGTCAGCAGGCATTGGCCTGTCTCAAGGGCCTGGCCGACGAAATCGACCCGCAGCAGAAGGTCGGGCGGTTGTCGCTTGGCCAGCGGCAACTGGTGGAAATCGCCAAGGCGCTGTCCCGTGGCGCCCATGTCATAGCTTTTGACGAACCCACCAGCAGCCTGTCGGCGCGGGAGATCGATCGCTTGATGGCGATCATCGGCCGCCTGCGCGATGAAGGCAAAGTGGTGCTTTACGTTTCTCATCGCATGGAAGAAGTGTTCCGTATCTGCAACGCGGTGACGGTGTTCAAGGACGGCCGTTACGTGCGTACTTTCGAAGACATGCGCGAGCTGACCCACGATCACCTGGTCACGTGCATGGTCGGTCGCGACATCCAAGACATCTACGATTATCGCCCGCGCCCGCGTGGCGCGGTGGCGTTGAAGGTTGACGGCCTGCTCGGCCCGGGTCTGCGCGAACCGGTGAGCTTCGAAGCGCACAAAGGCGAGATCCTCGGGTTGTTCGGCCTGGTTGGGGCGGGGCGCACGGAGTTGTTCCGGATGCTCAGCGGCCTGGAACGCAACACGGCAGGGCGCCTGGAGTTACGCGGTCATGAGCTGAAACTGCGCTCGCCCCGCGACGCGATTTCGGCGGGGATTCTGCTGTGTCCCGAAGACCGCAAGAAGGAGGGCATCATGCCGCTCTCCAGTGTTGCCGAGAACATCAATATCAGTGCACGCGGCGCCCATTCCACCTTCGGTTGCCTGTTGCGCGGCCTGTGGGAAAAGGGCAATGCCGACAAGCAGATCAAGGCGCTGAAAGTGAAGACGCCGAGCGCAGCACAGAAAATCATGTACCTGTCCGGCGGCAATCAACAGAAGGCCATTCTCGGCCGCTGGCTGTCGATGCCGATGAAAGTCCTGCTGCTCGACGAGCCGACCCGTGGCATCGACATCGGCGCCAAGGCCGAGATCTACCAGATCATCCATAACCTGGCGGCGGACGGTATTTCGGTGATCGTGGTGTCCAGCGACCTGATGGAAGTGATGGGCATTTCCGACCGCATCCTGGTGCTGTGCGAAGGCGCGCTGCGTGGCGAACTGAGCCGCGAACAGGCCAATGAATCCAACTTGCTGCAACTGGCTTTGCCGCGCCAACGCGCTGACGGCGTGGCGAACTGAGAGGTGACTATGATGACAACCCAAAACGAAACCCTGCCGACTGCGCGCAAACCCCTGGACTTGCGGCGCTTTCTCGATGACTGGGTGATGCTGCTGGCGGCCGTAGGGATCTTCGTGCTCTGCACTTTGCTGATCGACAACTTTCTTTCGCCACTGAACATGCGCGGGTTGGGGCTGGCGATTTCAACGACCGGGATCGCGGCGTGCACCATGTTGTATTGCCTGGCGTCCGGGCACTTCGACCTGTCGGTGGGATCGGTGATCGCCTGCGCCGGGGTGGTTGCGGCGGTGGTTATGCGCGACACCGACAGCGTGTTGCTGGGCGTCGGCGCGGCGTTGGTGATGGGCCTGATCGTGGGCTTGATCAACGGTATCGTGATTGCCAAGCTGCGGGTCAATGCGTTGATCACCACGCTTGCAACGATGCAGATCGTCCGCGGCCTGGCGTACATCTTTGCCAACGGCAAAGCGGTGGGCGTTTCCCAGGAGTCGTTCTTCGTCTTTGGTAACGGCCAACTGTTCGGCGTGCCGGTGCCGATCCTGATCACGATCGTCTGCTTCCTGTTCTTCGGCTGGTTGCTCAACTACACCACCTATGGCCGCAATACCATGGCCATCGGCGGGAACCAGGAAGCGGCGCTGCTGGCCGGGGTCAACGTTGACCGGACCAAGATCATCATCTTCGCCGTGCACGGTGTAATCGGTGCGTTGGCCGGCGTAATCCTCGCCTCGCGCATGACCTCCGGTCAGCCGATGATCGGCCAGGGTTTCGAGCTGACGGTGATTTCTGCGTGTGTGCTGGGTGGGGTTTCGTTGAGTGGCGGGATTGGCATGATCCGGCACGTGATCGCCGGGGTGCTGATTCTGGCAATCATCGAGAACGCGATGAACCTGAAGAACATCGACACCTTTTACCAGTACGTGATCCGCGGCTCGATCCTGTTGCTGGCGGTGGTGATCGACCGTCTCAAACAGCGCTAACCCCTCAGCTGATCGTTCCCACGCAGAGCGTGGGAACGATCATCACAGTGCTGATTCCTTTGTAGTAGAGAGCTTTTGTGGCGAGGGAGCTTGCTCCCGCTGGGCAGCGAAGCGGCCCCACAAGCGCTTGTCGCGGTGAGTCTGGTAGACCGCACCTTTCCGGGCTTACGACTGTTGCGCAGCCGAGCGGGAGCAAGCTCTCTCGCCACGGTTCTGTGATCCTTCCGTCTGGATCGATAAATTTTCCTTGCCCGCCCGAACCGGTTTCGGTTATCAATTTGTACATGATTAGACAGGTTCGATTTGACAAGAAACAACGGGTGGTCGACGAACTCATCCGGCGCATCGAAAGCGGCCTCCTTGAGGACGGCTTTCAGTTGCCGGGCGAGCATCAGTTGGCTCAAGAATTCAAAGTCAGCCGCGGCACTTTGCGTGAAGCCCTGGCCGAATTGAAACGGCGCAATTACATCGCGACGCAAAGCGGGGTGGGTTCCATCGTCACCTTTGACGGTGTGGTCCTCGACCAGCGCAGCGGCTGGGCCCAAGCCCTGGCCGATAGCGGAGCGCTGGTCAATACCGAGGTGCTGCGGCTGGAGGCGGTGACTCGCCCCGACCTGCTGTCGCGGTTCGGCACTGACCAATTCATCACGCTCGACCGTCGCCGCCGTTCCAACGACGGTACGCTGGTTTCCCTCGAACGCTCGCTGATGCCCGCCACCGGAGGCCTGGAAAGCCTGCCGCGGGTCGGTCTGATCGACAATTCCCTGACCATCACCCTGGCTGCCTATGGCTACATCGGTGAGCGTGGCGATCAATGGATCGGCGCCGAACCATTGAATGAACTGGATGCCGAGTTGCTGGGGCGCCCGGTCGGCACGGTCTTTCTCAAGGCGCTGCGTACAACTTACGACCGACAGAACCGCTTCATGGAGCAAGTGGAAAGTTTGCTCGACCCTGTGCATTTCCGTCTGCACCTGCAATTTGGAACGTCGAAATGACTGCGCTCAACCGTGCCTTGGGCGCGTTCTACGGTCTGGCTTTGGGCGATGCCCTGGGCATGCCGACGCAATCGTTGAGTCGTGCTGCAATCCAGGCGCGTTTTGGCCAAATCACTGACCTTGAAGATGCCGGCCCAGATCAACCGATCGCCGCCAACATGCCCAAAGGCTCGATCACCGATGACACCGAACAGGCTATCCTGGTCGGCCAGTTGCTGATCGAGGGCGAAGGTCGCATCGAACCGTCGGTGCTTGCCCAGCGCTTGATCGATTGGGAAGCGGTGATGCAGGCCAAGGGCTCGCAGGATCTGCTCGGTCCTTCGACCAAGCGCGCCATCGAGATGATCCTCGCGGGTCATTCACCGGAAGAGGCGGGGCGCTACGGCACCACCAATGGCGCGGCGATGCGCATTACGCCGGTCGGGATCTCGGCGGATGTTGTCGATCCGCAGCGTTTCATTGAAGCGGTCGTGCAGGCCTGCCAGGTCACCCACAACACCACGCTGGGGATTTCCAGCGCGGCGGCGGTGGCGGCGGTGGTGTCCGCCGGGATCAATGGCATGGACCTGGGCGAAGCATTGAACCTCGGTCAGCAAATCGCCCAGCAAGCAGAAACCCATGGTCACTGGGTCGCCGGCGGACGCATTGCCTCGCGCATCAGTTGGGCGCGGAGCATCAGCGTTGACAGCGACAAAGCGCTGCTGGCGGATCTGATGTACGACGTGATCGGTACGTCGGTGGCTTCGCAGGAGTCGGTGGTGGTGTCGTTTGCCCTGGCCCAGCAGGTGGCCATCGGCGAAATGAATGCCTTCGAAGCGTTGTGCATGGCCGCCAGCCTTGGCGGTGACACCGACACCATCGCAGCGATTCTCGGCGCGATGCTTGGGGCCTGCCTGGGCCTTGAGAGTTGGCCGGTCGAGATGATCGACAAGGTCAAGGTCGTCAATGATCTGGAGCTTGAGCCTTTGGTGCAAGGGCTGCTGGTTCTGCGCTGATTTTTGGATCAAGCCAATATTCTGTGGCGAGGGAGCTTGCTCCCGCTCGGCTGCGCAGCAGTCGTAAACGCTGACGACTCGGTGTGCCTGCTTCACTACTGTCGCAGGTTTGGGGCCGCTTCGCGGCCCAGCGGGAGCAAGCTCCCTCGCCACAGGGCTGTAGTGTCGATATCCGATTTGCCCACAACCACAAAAATGGCAACAGGAGCATTTTTCATGAGTTCATCAAACGCCGGGCAAAGTGCCGGGCAACTGGAAACCCGCGGCATCGAACCAGTGCCGGAATCCGAGTGCAATGGTCATCCGTTGCAACTGTTCTGGGTCTGGTTTGCCGCCAACATTTCCATCCTCGGCCTGCCATTGGGTGCGACCCTCGTGGCCTTTCGCGGTTTGGCGATCTGGCAGGCAATCATCGTTGCGATCCTCGGCGCCGCCGGTTCATTTGCGGTGGTCGGCATCATCTCGATCGCCGGTCGTCGCGGCCGCGCACCGAGCCTGACCTTGTCGCGAGCGATCTTCGGCGTGCGCGGCAATATCGGCCCGACCCTGGTTTCGCTGATGTCGCGGCTGGGCTGGGAAACCGTCAACACCACCACCGCCGCGTTCGTGCTGCTCTCACTGTGCTCGATCCTGTTCGGCTCGCCGGTGGAAGCGAAAAGTGCGCCTGCGCTGACGCTGCTGTTCATCGCGATTTTCGTCTTGTTGACCTTGTCGGTGTCCGGCCTCGGTCATGCGACGTTGCTGGTCATTCAGAAATGGGCGACCTACGTCTTCGGCGCGCTGAATATTCTGGTCGGCGGCTTCCTCTGCGCCACCATCGACTGGAGCGCGGTGTTCAACGCTACGCCTGCGCCGATCAGCGCGATGATCATCGGCATCGGCACCATGGCGGCCGGCACCGGGATCGGTTGGGCCAATGCCGGTGCGGACATGTCGCGCTATCAGCACCGCAGCGTCAAAGCCGTACGCCTGGTGGCTTCGGCGGCATTCGGTGCGGGGATTCCGCTGGTGCTGCTGATCACCCTCGGCGGCCTGTTGTCGGTGGGCAACAATGACCTGGCCCAGGCTACTGACCCGATCATCGCGATCCGCGACATGCTGCCGACCTGGATGGCCGTGCCGTACCTGATCACTGCGTTTGGTGGCTTGCTGCTGTCGAACAATCTGTCGGTGTATTCCGCCGGTTTGACCACGCTGACGCTCGGGCTCAAGGTCAAGCGCGTCTACGCCGTGGTGGTCGACATCGTCGCGATCTTTGCTGGCTCGATTTACTTCATGCTGATCGCCGACAGTTTCTACGGCCCGTTCATTACCTTCATTTCTTTGCTGGCGGTGCCGATCACGGCATGGGTCGGGATCTTTGTGGTCGACCTGATTCATCGGCATTACTACAGCCCCAAGGACTTGCTGGATGTCAGCCCGAGCAGCGCCTATTGGTATCGCGGCGGTGTGGAATGGCGCGCATTCAGCGCGTGGGCCATCGCCATCGTGCTCGGTTTCAGCTTCACCACCATCGGCACCACGGCAGAAAATGTCTGGTTCAAGGGCTTCCTGTCCGACTCGTGGCTGGGGCACAACGGCCTCGGCTGGATCGTGACTTTTGTCGTGGCTGGCGGGATTTATTTTGTACTCGGTGGGGCGAAAGACCGTCGCGCCGCGCTTACCGAGAATGCTCATGCCTAAGATGCTGCACACCGGCCAGGTCATCATCGACCTGGTGATGGCCGTGGATAAATTGCCGCAAGCAGGGGGTGACGTATTAGCGCAATCCGCCAGTTTCGAAGCCGGCGGCGGGTTTAATGTAATGGCCGCCGCGCAGCGCAACGGATTGCCGGTGGTGTACCTCGGGCGACACGGCACCGGGCGTTTCGGTGATCTGGCCCGCGACGCCATGAGCGCGGAAGGCATCCGTATCGGCATTACAGATCCGGCCGAACGTGATACCGGGTTGTGCGTCGCGATTACGGACGCCTCGGCCGAGCGTAGTTTCGTGTCCTACATCGGCGCCGAAGGCGAATTGAGCGCCGAGGATTTGGCCAGTGTCCCGGCCGAGGCGGGCGATTTTGTCTACGTCAGCGGCTACAGCCTGCTGCATGTGGGCAAGGCGCAACCGTTGGTGGACTGGGTGCTTGCGCTGCCGAAAGGTGTCAACGTGGTGTTCGATCCGGGGCCACTGGTGGATTCACCTGATGAGCCGCTGATGCAGGCGTTGCTGCCGCGCATCGACGTGTGGACCAGCAACAGCGTCGAAGCACTGAAGATTACCGGCGCTGCGGATATTGCTCAGGCACTGGATCGACTGGTCGGCTATCTACCGCAGGATGTGCTGATGGTGGTGCGTGATGGGCCGAATGGCTGCTGGATCAACCAGGGTTCCGAGCACAGGCATGTGCCGGGATTCAAGGTCGAGGCCGTGGACAGCAACGGTGCCGGTGATGCTCATGCGGGAGTGTTCATCGCCGGATTGGCCCAGGGGTTGGACGCACAGGAGGCGGCGCGTCGGGCCAATGCGGCGGCGGCATTGGCGGTCACACGCTGGGGGCCTGCGACGTCGCCCGGGTCTACAGAGGTGGATGCGTTGATCCGTAATACTTTCGGCGGCTGATCCGTCGCGATCGCCAGCAGGCTAGCTGCTGGCGATCGGAGTCATTCAGACATCCAGTTTGCGTGCGGCCTCAACGCCAGCGGCGCTGAGTTTGATCGGCAGGTTCAACGAGTGTTCGCCGGCTTCGTTGCACTGCACATTGCCGTGCTGGATCAAGCCGCGGTCCTGCAATTCGGCAAGGGTGCTGGCCACGACTTTCTCCCCCCGGTAATTGTCCAGGACCTCCTTGCCCAGTCCGCTTGGATGGGCGTGCAGCAGGCGGGTGAGGACTTCTTTTTCCAGGTTTTTATCGACGTTCATGGTTACCTCTTCATGGCGATGGGTAGGTCTTGCGGCGAACTTACTGGCTCACTCCACCTTCGGAGCCTGAGCCACCGGTGGTGGTTTTCGAGCCAACGCCGGGGCCGGCGTTGTCGGGTGTCTTGGTGTCCGGCAGGTTCAGGCCGCCCTGGCGGCCCATATCGTTGCCTTGAGTCCGTGGGTCAGTACCCGTGGACGGCGGCAGGCTGTCGTCGACGCCCGTACCGTTGGTGTTCATGCCGGGGGCGCTTTGGATGGCGGGAGCCTTGGGCGGTTCGACCGGATTGGTCGGGCCGGTGCCGGACGCGGTGGTCGCAGCGACAGCGAACGGGGAGAGCAGGGCAGCAAAGGCTAGAGCGGGCAGCCTGGACATGATCATGGTGGTGTCTCCATTGATTTAGAGTCCTTACCTGATGTTGGTCCGCCCCTGTTTCTGATTGGTGCCTGATGAACGACGAACGGTTCAGCCCGGTTGCGATGTCTCGCCACAAATCACTCACCGACTTAGTATGGCGTTTTCCACTTTTGACAAGGCACGTCCATGACGATCGAAATCCGCCCGGCGACCCCCAGCGATGCGCCGCAAATTCTCGCGTTCATCACTGAACTGGCCGACTACGAACGTGCCCGCCATGAAGTCATCGCCAGCGTCGCCGACATCGAGCGCAGTCTGTTCAGCGAAGGCGCAACGGCCCATGGTCTGATCTGCCTGCGCGATGGCTTGCCGATCGGCTTCGCGGTGTTCTTCTTCAGCTACTCCACGTGGCTGGGCAGCAACTGCCTGTACCTCGAAGACCTCTACATCACCCCTGAGCAGCGTGGTGGCGGGGCGGGCAAGACGTTGTTGCGCCATCTGGCCAAAATCGCCTGTGCCAATGACTGCGGCCGTTTTGAGTGGAGCGTGCTGGAGTGGAACACCCCCGCCATCGATTTCTACAAATCCCTGGGTGCGCAGCCGCAGGAGGAATGGGTTCGCTATCGGATGGATGGGAAGGTGTTGAGAGAGTTCGCCGAAGGTAATTGAACCGCTCTCTGTAGGCGCGAGCCTGCTCGCGAAAAAATCGCAAACACCACAGGGTTTCAGGTTTCCCCCATTATCGTTGACGACCATCGCCAGCAGGCTGGCTCCTACAGGAGGCTGTCGCAGGCGATGGTTTTTTTTTGGAGTTGTTCCAATATATGGGATTGATATTTATATATTGAGATTTACCTGTGCCAAGGTTTATAGTCCCGCTCACTCACTGCCAAAAAACAAAACAGGTGAAGCGATGCTGGCGCAATTGATCGCGCTCGATTGGGGGACAACCTCATTACGTGCTTACAAACTTGCCGAAGGCGGCCAGGTCCTTGAACAGCGCTCGCTGTCGTCGGGGATCATGCAGTTGCCCAAGGCGCCGCGACTCATCAACGGTCGTGAATGCACCGACGGTTTTGAACTGGCTTTTGACGAGGCTTGCGGCGACTGGCTCGATGCTCAGCCAGATTTGCCAGTGATAGCCTGCGGGATGGTCGGCAGCGCCCAGGGCTGGCGTGAAGCGGCCTACTGCGATACGCCGGCGAATGTCGCCAATCTCGGAACTTCCCTGCAAACCGTGCGCAGTCTGCGCGGTGTCGATGTACATATTGTGCCGGGCGTGATTCAACGCTCGCGCCTGCCAAACGTGATGCGTGGCGAAGAAACCCAGGTACTCGGTGTTCTGCAAACGCTGGCGGACGAGGCGGGCGCCGGACTGTTGATCGGCCTGCCAGGCAGCCATTCAAAATGGGTGGAAGTCACCGATGGCTGCATCGTGCACTTCGATACCTTCATGACCGGTGAAGTCTTCGCCGTACTCAGCGAACACAGCATCCTGGGGCGCACCCAACAGCGCGGCGGCGCGTTTGATGGCGCTGCGTTCGATCGCGGGGTGCAGGTCGCGTTGTCGGCGGACGGTGAGATCGGCGTGCTGTCGACTTTGTTCAGCGCCCGCAGCCTCGGATTGACCGGCGAGCTGAGCGCTGCAGCGCAACCGGATTATCTGTCCGGCCTGTTGATCGGCCATGAGCTGTCGGCCCTGGCCAATGCTCAACGGCGTCGTCGCAACAGCGTGCATCTGCCATCAATCATCCTCATCGGCAATTCCCAACTCTGCACTCGTTATAGCCGCGCCCTCGACGCTTGCGGCTTTGCCCGAGTGTCCCTGGCCGAGCAGGCCACCGAACGCGGGTTGTGGCAAGTGGCGCTGGCCGCCGGCCTGATCCGGCCCAACCCAATCCGTTAAACCTGACTGGAGTCCTGACATGCTCAAACAAGCACTGGCGCAAAACGGTCTGATCGCGATCCTGCGCGGCCTGCATCCGCAAGAAGCGGCCGCCATCGGGGAAGTCCTGTACGCCGCCGGTTTCCGGGTTATCGAGGTCCCGCTCAACTCTCCTGTGCCGTACGAAAGCATCCGTATCCTGCGCGATACCTTGCCCGCCGATTGCCTGATCGGTGCGGGGACAGTGCTGACCGCGGAACAGGTCGAGCAGGTGAAAGCGGCGGGCGGGCAGGTGATCGTCATGCCCCACAGCGACCCGAAAGTCCTGCGCGCAGCGAAATCAGCCGGGCTGTACCTGTCACCGGGCGTCGCTACACCGACCGAAGCGTTCGCGGCACTGGCTGAAGGCGCGGACGTGCTGAAAATGTTCCCGGCCGAGCAGATGGGGCCGGCAGTCGTCAAAGCCTGGCTCGCGGTGCTGCCGGCCGGAACCGTCCTGTTGCCCGTCGGCGGGATTACCCCGGACAACATGCAGGCGTTCATCGACGCGGGCGTCAAAGGTTTCGGCCTCGGTTCGGGCCTGTTCAAACCGGGCATGACCCCGGAGCAAGTGGCGGCCAATGCCAAGGCCTATGTCACTGCCTGGAAAGCCCTTCGCTAAGACTTTTTTGGCGCTGCGAGCGCTGCATCTAACAAGAGAGACAATCAGATGAAAATCACCAAACTGACCACTTTCATCGTTCCACCGCGCTGGTGCTTCCTCAAGGTTGAAACCGACGAGGGCGTGACCGGCTGGGGCGAGCCCGTGGTCGAAGGTCGTGCTCACACGGTGGCGGCTGCCGTTGAAGAATTGTCCGATTACCTGATCGGCAAGGATCCGCGCAACATCGAAGACATCTGGACCGTGCTCTATCGCGGCGGTTTTTACCGGGGCGGGGCGATTCACATGAGTGCCCTGGCCGGTATCGATCAGGCGTTGTGGGACATCAAGGGCAAGGCGCTGGGCGTGTCGGTCAGCGATCTGCTGGGTGGCCAGGTTCGGGACAAGATCCGCGTGTATTCGTGGATCGGTGGTGACCGTCCGGCAGACACCGCGCGAGCAGCCAAGGAAGCGGTCAGCCGTGGTTTCACTGCAGTGAAAATGAACGGCACCGAAGAGCTGCAATTTCTCGACACCTTCGAGAAAGTCGACCTGGCCCTGGCCAATGTCGCCGCCGTGCGTGACGCGGTCGGCCCGAACGTCGGCATCGGCGTCGACTTCCATGGCCGCGTGCACAAGCCGATGGCCAAGGTACTGATGAAGGAGCTTGATCCGTACAAGCTGATGTTCATCGAAGAGCCGGTGCTCAGCGAAAACTACGAAGCGCTGAAGGAACTGGCACCGCTGACCAGCACGCCGATTGCCCTCGGCGAGCGGCTGTTCTCACGCTGGGATTTCAAGCGTGTGCTCAGCGAAGGCTACGTTGACATCATCCAGCCGGATGCATCCCATGCTGGCGGCATCACCGAAACCCGCAAGATCGCCAACATGGCCGAGGCCTACGACGTGGCGCTGGCGCTGCATTGCCCGCTCGGCCCGATTGCCCTGGCGGCGTGCCTGCAACTGGACGCTGTTTGCTACAACGCGTTCATCCAGGAACAAAGCCTGGGCATCCATTACAACGAGAGCAACGACCTGCTCGACTACATCAAAGACCCACGGGTGTTCGACTACGACAAAGGCTTCGTGAAGATCCCCAATGGCCCGGGCCTGGGCATCGAGATCAACGAGGAATACGTGATCGAACGCGCCGCCGTCGGTCACCGCTGGCGCAACCCGATCTGGCGCCATGCCGATGGCAGTTTCGCCGAGTGGTGATCACCTCCTGAATCACCAGTAAACCTGTGGGAGCTGGCTTGCCAGCGATGACGGCCGCACATTCAACAGTGATGTGACAGATCCACCGCTATCGCTGGCAAGCCAGCTCCCACAGGGTTCAGTGCAAGGCCACAGGCCGACCTCAATAAACATAAAAAGAGGCACTCCCCATGCAACCGCAAACCCTTACCGGGCAGGCGTCGTTGGCGGCGCCCAGCCGCAAGCGTTTTTTCATCATGGTGCTGCTGTTCATCACCGTAGTGATCAACTACCTGGACCGCAGCAACCTGTCGATTGCCGCTCCGGCGCTGACCAGCGACCTGGGCATCGATCCGATTCACGTCGGCCTGATTTTCTCCGCGTTCGGCTGGACCTACGCCGCCATGCAAATCCCCGGCGGCTGGCTGGTGGACCGGGTACCGCCGCGAATCCTCTACACCGCCGCTTTGCTGCTGTGGTCGATTGCCACGGTGATGCTCGGGTTCGCTGGCAGCTTCATTGCGCTGTTCGTCCTGCGCATGGCCGTCGGTGCTCTCGAAGCACCGGCCTATCCGATCAACAGCCGCGTGGTCACCACCTGGTTCCCCGAGCGCGAACGCGCCACGGCCATCGGCTTCTACACCTCGGGACAGTTTGTCGGCCTGGCATTCCTGACGCCAGTGCTGGCCTGGCTCCAGCATGAATTCGGCTGGCACATGGTGTTCGTCACCACAGGTGCAGTGGGCATTCTCTGGGCGGTGATCTGGTACGCGGTGTATCGCGAACCACGGGATTTCAAAGGCGCCAACCAGGCTGAAATCGATCTGATCCGCGAAGGCGGCGGGCTGGTGGATATCCAGGCCGAACAAGCCAAGGTCAAGGCCAAATTCAGTTGGGCCGACCTTGGTATTGTCTTGAGCAAGCGCAAACTCTGGGGCATTTACCTTGGCCAGTTCTGCCTCAATTCGACGTTGTGGTTTTTCCTGACGTGGTTCCCGACCTACCTGGTGAAATATCGCGGCATGGACTTCATCAAGTCCGGTCTGTTGGCATCGCTGCCTTTTCTGGCGGCGTTCGTCGGCGTGTTGTGTTCCGGTTTCTTCTCCGACTTTTTGATCCGCCGTGGCTACAGCGTCGGTTTCGCCCGCAAGTTGCCAATCATCAGTGGCCTGCTGATTTCCACGTCGATCATCGGCGCCAACTTCGTCGAATCGACGCCGCTGGTGATTGCGTTCCTGGCATTGGCCTTTTTCGGCAACGGTCTGGCTTCGATCACCTGGTCGCTGGTGTCGACGCTGGCGCCGGCCCGCTTGCTGGGATTGACCGGTGGCGTGTTCAACTTCATCGGCAACCTGTCGGCCATCGCCACGCCTATCGTGATCGGCTTCCTCGCCAGCGGTGATTCCTTTGCTCCGGCGATCACCTACATTTCGGTACTGGCATTGATGGGAGCGCTGTCCTACATCTTGCTGGTGGGCAAGGTCGAGCGTATCAAGTTGTAGTCGTGCCATCCGGGCGACCATAATGCCGCCCGTTCACTCGCTCAACGGTAAAGGCTGGATATGCAGGAAGACGCCCCAAAAATCGCCAAGGACGCCGCACCGACCGGCACCCAGACACTGCTTCGCGGTTTGGGTGTGGTCCAGGCCGTGGCCAGCGGCGCCCGCGATCTCAAGGAAATCGCCCGCTTGATTGGCACCACGCGCAGCACCACTCATCGCCTGGCCAGTTGCCTGGTGGACGAGCGTTACCTGCGGGTGGTGCCGCAAGTCGGATATCTGTTGGGGCCGAAGCTGATCGAGCTGGGATTCCAGGCGCGCGAAGAGTTGCCGCTGGTGACCCTGGCCGGGCCGTATCTGGATGAGTTGTCGGCTTTGACCGGCGACACCATTCACCTGGCGATCCGTGAAGGCGACGAGGTGTTGTACCTGCACAAGAATCCGGGGCGCAACGGCCCGGAAATGCGCTCGCGGGTCGGCCACCGCATGCCGTTGGCGCGCACCGGGATCGGCAAGGCGCTGATGCTCGATGATTCGCCGCAAGAGTGGCAGCGCCTGTACGAAGTCAGCCTGCCGGTGGGTGGAAAAAACCAGTTCTGGCCGCAGCACCCGGAGCAATCCTGGGAGCAGTTCCAGCAGCGCATGATCGAGTACGTGGCCGGTGGTTATGCCTTCGACCTGGAAGACAACGAACCGTCGATCCGCTGCGTGGCCGCGCCGATTCGTGATGCCAGCAAACGCATCGTCGCCGGCATCAGCATTGCCAGCACCGTCCCCTACATGCCGCTGGAAAAAATGGCCGAGCTGATTCCTCTGATCAAAGGCGTTACAGCGCGGCTGTCGGCGGAGCTTGGCCTCAAGGTTTAAACACATTCCCCCTGTAGGAGCGGGCTTGCCCGCGATAGCGGTGGGTCAGTCGACGGCAATGTTGAATGATGAACCGTCATCGCTGGCAAGCCAGCTCCCACAGGGAGTGGTGTTATGCCCTGGATCGCAGGCAACAAAAAGGCCCCCGTTTCGGGAGCCTTGATGTTCGCGGTTCGGCTTACATGTTCGGGTAAGTCGGGCCGCCAGCGCCTTCCGGTGTCACCCAGGTGATGTTCTGTGCAGGGTCCTTGATGTCGCAGGTCTTGCAGTGAACGCAGTTCTGGGCGTTGATCTGGAAGCGCTTCTCGCCGTCTTCCTTGGTGATCACTTCGTACACGCCGGCCGGGCAGTAACGCTGGGCAGGCTCATCGTACAGCGGCAGGTTCTTGCTGATCGGGATGCTCGGATCGGTCAGCTTCAGGTGGCACGGTTGTTCTTCTTCATGGTTGGTGCCAGAGATGAACACCGAGCTCAGTTTGTCGAAGCTGATCTTGCCGTCCGGTTTCGGGTAGTCGATCTTCTTGCAGTCGGCCGCCAGCTTGAGGCACGCATAATCCGGCTTGGTGTCGTGCAGGGTGAACGGCAGTTTGCCACCGAAAATGTTCTGGTCCAGCCAGTTGAAACCACCGCCGACAATAGCGCCGAACTTGTGGATCGCCGGGCCGAAGTTACGGCTGGCGAACAGTTCTTCGTGCAGCCAGCTGTTCTTGAACGCATCCACGTAAGTGGTCAGCTCTTCGGTGCCGTCCTTGTCGGCGAACAGGGCGTCCGCCACGGATTCCGCCGCGAGCATGCCGGACTTCATCGCCGTGTGGCTGCCTTTGATCTTGGCGAAGTTCAGGGTGCCGAGGTCGCAACCGATCAGCGCACCGCCCTTGAAGACCATTTTCGGCAGCGAGTTCAGGCCGCCCTTGCAGATCGCACGCGCGCCGTAACTGATGCGCTTGCCGCCTTCCAGGTACTGCTTGAGCACCGGGTGATGCTTGAGGCGCTGGAACTCGTCGAACGGCGACAGGAAGGTGTTGCTGTAGGAAAGATCGACGATCAGGCCAACGACCACCTGGTTGTTTTCCAGGTGATAGAGGAAGGAGCCACCGGTGTTTTCGGTGCCCATGATGTCCATCGGCCAACCGGCGGTGTGCACCACCAGGCCTGGCTGGTGCTTGGCCGGGTCGACTTCCCAGATTTCTTTCAGGCCGATGCCGTAGTGCTGGGCGTCGGCATCGCTGTCCAGATTGAAACGCTTGATCAGTTGCTTGCCGATGTGGCCACGGCAGCCTTCGGCGAACAGCGTGTATTTGCCACGCAGTTCCATGCCCGGGGTGTACAGGCCTTCTTTGGGCTGACCTTCGCGGTCAACGCCCAGGTCACCGGTGATGATCCCGCGAACCACGCCGTTTTCATCGAACAATGCTTCCTGAGCGGCGAAGCCCGGGTAGATTTCCACCCCGAGGTTCTCGGCCTGCTGGGCCAGCCAGCGGCACAGGTTGCCCAGGGAGATGATGTAGTTGCCTTCGTTGTGCATGGTCTTGGGCACAAAGAAGTCAGGAATTTTCTGCGCGCTTTCAGCGTTCTTGAGAACGAAGATGTCGTCGCGGGTGACGGGCGTGTTCAGCGGCGCGCCGAGTTCTTTCCAGTCCGGGAACAGTTCGTTCAGGGCGCGTGGTTCAAACACGGCACCGGAGAGAATGTGAGCACCGACTTCGGAGCCTTTTTCGACCACGCAGACGCTGATTTCCTTACCGGCTTGCGCAGCCTTCTGCTTCAAGCGGCAGGCGGCGGAAAGACCAGCGGGGCCGGCACCGACGATGACCACGTCGAATTCCATGTATTCGCGTTCCACAGGCTATCTCCTACTCAAGGCTCAACAGTTTTTTTCTAATTTTGGAGGTTAGGTGTCGCATCCTTGAATCCCGGCGTAACGTCGGGAGAGGACAATCGAGTGACCACCTTTCTCTTTGGGTGGCGCATTATATCTACACCACTCTCAGGGTCCAATACAAACGTTTGTTTGAAATGGCTCAAACCCAGAGAAATCAAAGTCACGCGGCTTATGAACGGCTATTTTGCCGTATTGACCGGAATAGGTGTTCCGGTCAAGATACGGGCGGTTTTGCGCTCGCCGTAGGCTGAATGTTGGTTTCAAGAGCACCTCTAAAGACAGGGCGATGGCCTGGGCAAGTGATGCGCCGCGCGGGTTTGGCGCGCAGTTTACACGCCGCGATATTGAATGACTCGTCAGTCACTGCTGACGAACGGTCATCTACATCGTGAGCGATGCTCACTTGACACTTTTGCCGGCGTTTTTGGAGGTGCCCTTGCGCCCGATGAGCATCAACCGCCAGGTTCGCCTAGGCGACTTTCTTTTCACCGGAGAGTAACGAGGAATCCATGAAGGTTCTTGTAGCTGTCAAACGCGTTGTGGATTACAACGTCAAGGTTCGCGTCAAGGCGGACAATTCCGGCGTCGATCTTGCCAACGTCAAGATGTCGATGAACCCATTCTGCGAGATCGCCGTGGAAGAAGCCGTACGCCTGAAAGAGAAGGGTGTTGCGACTGAAATCGTCGTCGTCTCCGTCGGCCCGTCCACCGCTCAGGAGCAACTGCGCACCGCGCTGGCTCTGGGTGCCGACCGTGCCATCCTCGTCGAATCCGCCGAAGATCTGACTTCCCTGGCTGTTGCCAAACTGTTGAAAGCGGTTGTCGACAAGGAACAGCCTCAGCTGGTGATCCTTGGCAAGCAAGCGATTGACAGCGACAACAACCAGACTGGCCAGATGCTCGCTGCATTGAGCGGCTACGGTCAGGGCACGTTCGCTTCGAAAGTCGAAATCAGCGGCGACACAGTTGCCGTGACTCGCGAAATCGACGGCGGCGCGCAGACTGTTTCCCTGAAACTGCCAGCGATCGTCACCACCGACCTGCGTTTGAACGAGCCGCGCTACGCGTCCCTGCCAAACATCATGAAAGCCAAGAAGAAGCCTCTCGAGACGCTGACTCCGGACGCTTTGGGCGTTTCCACCGCCTCCACCAACAAGACCCTGAAAGTCGAAGCGCCTGCTGCACGCAGCGCGGGTATCAAGGTCAAGTCGGTGGCTGAACTGGTCGAGAAACTGAAAAACGAAGCGAAGGTAATCTAAATGACTATCTTGGTTATTGCTGAACACGACAACAAAGTGCTGGCCCCGGCCACGCTGAACACCGTTGCTGCCGCTGCCAAAATCGGCGGCGACATCCACGTGCTGGTTGCAGGCCAAGGCGCTGGCGCCGTGGCTGAAGCCGCTGCGAAAATCGCAGGCGTGAGCAAAGTCCTGAACGCTGACAACGCTGCTTACGCGCATCAGCTGCCGGAAAACGTCGCGCCACTGGTTGCTGAACTGGGCAAGGGCTACAGCCACATCCTGGCTGCCGCCACTTCCAATGGCAAAAACATCCTGCCGCGCGTTGCCGCTGCACTGGACGTTGACCAGATCTCCGAGATCATCTCGGTAGAAAGCGCTGACACCTTCAAGCGTCCGATCTACGCCGGTAACGCCATCGCGACCGTTCAATCGAACGCTGCGGTCAAGGTCATCACCGTGCGTGCCACCGGTTTCGACCCGGTTGCCGCTGAGGGTGGTTCGGCTGCCGTTGAAGCGGTTGCTGCTGCTCACGACGCTGGCATCTCCAGCTTCGTCGGCGAAGAACTGGCCAAGTCCGATCGTCCGGAACTGACCGCTGCCAAGATCGTCGTTTCCGGCGGCCGCGGCATGCAGAACGGCGACAACTTCAAACACCTGTACGCCCTGGCCGACAAGCTGGGCGCTGCCGTTGGTGCTTCGCGCGCCGCGGTCGACGCAGGTTTCGTACCCAACGACATGCAGGTCGGCCAGACCGGCAAGATCGTTGCGCCACAGCTGTACATCGCCGTCGGTATCTCCGGCGCGATCCAGCACCTGGCCGGCATGAAAGACTCCAAAGTGATCGTTGCGATCAACAAGGACGAAGAAGCGCCGATCTTCCAGGTGGCCGATTACGGTCTGGTGGCGGACTTGTTCGAAGCCATCCCTGAGCTGGAGAAGCTGGTCTAATCCGGCCGCTTCACTTATAAAGAGCCCGACCGTTTGGTCGGGCTTTTTTTTGTATTTTTGCCCTGTAGAAGCGAACCTGTCGAATCGTCGCACCGTCGCGATGGACGTCAACGATGACGTGGTGATCCTGGATACACGCGGTGCATTTGAGACCATCGCGAGCGGGCTCGCTCCTACAGGATATAAACGGTCTTAACCGGAGTGCATTGCCATGGATCTGCGTCTCGCGTGGAGTTTGCTGGGTTTGGCGCTGTTGCCCACGCTGTCCGTAGCAGCAGGCAAGTGCGAGCGCCTGGTTGTGACCGGTAGCCCCGATGCGCCGCCGTATCTGTGGCAAGACCCGGAAAACCCCAAGCATCTGATCGGCGCAAGTGTCGATCTTTTGCAGCAAGTGGCAGGGGAGTTGGGCATCAAGGTCGAGGTGCTTTACGCCGGCAAACGTTCACAGGCGCTGGATGAAGTTCGCAGTGGTCGCATGGATATGCTGGCCGACGCTCCATTGACAGTCAGTGAACTGGAGTCCCTGGATTACATTCATCCACCCTTGCTGGAAAACGATTATCTGGTCTGGACCCGCAAAGATTCGCCACTGGTCTACAACGACGTGCAGGACCTGCAAGGGCATCCTGGCGCTTTGTCGGAAAAGTCTCGCTTGACCCAGGCTTTTGGCACATTTGCCGAGCAGAAATTGACGCTTACCCGCACAGCCAATTTGACTCAGGCCTTTCAGAAACTACTGCTGGGCGAGGTGGAATTTGTCCTGGCCGGACGTTACTCCGGCATGGCGATGGCGCAGACATTGGGCATGGCCAACGACCTGATCGGCCGAGCGCAACCGGTCGACAGACCCGGGCTGTTTCTGGCGGTTTCCCATAACTCGGCATGCAACGATCCCTGGTTGCGCGGACAGCTGGCCAAAAAGATGACAGAATTGCCCGCGTCCGGGCTGACGGAGGCTGTGCTGTTGCGCAATATCGAGCGCTGGAACGCTCAACGTTCTCAACGGCAGAAACAACCTGTCAGCGCCCCAAAACTGTAGGGATTTTTAGTGAGTATTCGACCTCTTTTCGCTGCCCTGGCCATTCTGGCTCTGGCGGGTTGTGCAGCCGATCCGGCGCCGAATGAACAAATGCGCCTCACCGAACAGGCGCTCGAACAAGCCAAGGCTGTGGGCGCAACGGCCGACGACGTGCCGGAAATGAAACTGGCGCAAGACAAGTTCAAGCGAGCCAAGGGCAGCATGGACGACCAGTCCTACAAGAATGCGCGGATGCGGGCCGAGCAGGCCGAGCTGGATGCGCGTCTGGCTGAGGCTCGGGTCTTGACCCTCAAGAGCGAGGAACAGTTGGACGTACTCAACACCCGCATCACTCGTCTGCGCAAGCAGTTGGGAGATGCCCAATGAACCTCAAGTCAACAGTGCTCGGTGGTTTGATTCTGGCTGGATGCGCGAGCCTCTACGGTTGCGCCGGTCAGCACAGCGAGGCGGCGTTGCAGCAGGCCGGTAGCGATTTCCAGAAGGTCAAGGAAGACTCCAATGTGCTGCGAATCGCGCCCAAGGATGTGATTCGTGCCGGTGAATCCCTGGCACGTGCCGACCGTCTGTCCACTTACTGGGGCAGTGGTTCTGACGTGGTGCATTACGCGTATCTGAGCCAGCGCTACAGCGAAATTGCCCGCGAGCACACCAATCAGGTGCTTAACGAAGAGCGTGCAGCCAAGCTCGAACTGGAGCGTCAGCGTCTGCAATTGGCCTTGCGCGAATCCAAGCTGCTCAGTGTGCAGCAGCAGGGCAAATGGCTTGAAGAGCAGATCGTGGCCTTGGCCACGACGCAGACTGACCGTGGCCTGGTGATGACCCTGGGCGATGTGCTGTTCGATACCGGTCAGGCAGAGCTGAAGAGCTCCGCCAACCGCGTAGTGTTGAAGATCGTGCAGTTCCTGCAGCTCAACCCAAAACGCGTCGTACGCATCGAAGGCTATGCCGACAGTACCGGCGGCAAACAGGAAAACCTCAAGCTGTCCCGTGACCGTGCGCAATCGGTCGCTGATGTGTTGATGGACCTGGGCATCGATGACAAACGGATCAAAGTCGAAGGTTATGGCGATGAATACCCGGTAGATGCGAACGCCTCCGAAAGGGGCCGTGCGCAGAACCGCAGGGTGGAAATTGTGTTCTCCGACGAAAAGGGCCAGCTCGGCGCCGCCCGCTAAAGGGTTGCGTTACTGGAAAGCCCGGCCTGCCAGACAGCGCCGGGTTTTTTTATGCCTGCCAGATACCCCGCAAAAACAGTACAGTTTTTGCTGACACTGCACTGTACTGTCGACTATTGTGACAACTGTCCCAGTACACTTCCAAACTGTTCCGGTATTGTTTCACACAAGAATAAAATGCCCGTGAAATCGAGTGCT